>CAMLRI010000035.1 GCA_946482385.1 uncultured Cellvibrio sp. | reverse complement strand
ATATCGTGGCCTTGGGCACGGAAGCCGGCGACTTTTTCCGCTACAGCGTCTATGCGTTCAATGGTACCTACGGAGGTGCCACCGTATTTCTGAACCAATAAGCTCATTACAGCCTATCCTTTTTCTAATTAATAAGATGCGTAAACTAGTAACCAGATCACAAAAAAGGGGCCAATTAAACACCAGATTGCGATAAAAGTTAACCCAAATGGGTGATAAAAAACGTATTTGTCACACTTCTTGGTTGCTTTCGCTCAGCATTTAACCAAGCTGGGATTTTACCCACGGCAAAACCGATGCCAACGCATCTGCCAGTTTGGCCACATCAGTGCCACCGCCCTGAGCCATATCCGGGCGACCACCGCCCTTGCCGCCCAGCTGGCTAGCCACATAACCCATTAACTCACCCGCTTTTAGCTTGGCAGTAAGATCCTGGGTAACGCCCGCTACCAGTGATACCTTGTCATCCTCTACTGCGGCCAGGAGCACTACGGCTGAGCCCAGTTTGTTTTTAAATTGGTCAGCGGTTTCCCTCAGGGATTTGGCATCAGCCCCCTCGAGATTCAAAGCCAATACCTTGATTCCCTGTACATCCTGGGCCTGGCTCAAAACATCGCCACTGCCGGCAGTAGCCAGCTTGGTTTTGAGGCTGGCCATGTCTTTTTCCAGCTTGCGATTCTGCGCCACCAAAGCTTCGAGTTTTTCCAGCAAGTTGTCGCGATTGGCTTTGATACCGCGAGCGGCAGCATCAACCAGGGACTCCACCTGATCAAATAGCGTCAGGGCTTTGCCGCCGGTAATGGCCTCAATGCGACGAATGCCCGCCGCCACGCCAGATTCCGAGATAATACGGAACAGGCCTATATCACCCGTGCGCTGCACATGGGTGCCACCGCAGAGCTCAACCGAAAAGCCATCGCCCATAGTAAGTACGCGCACTGTGTCGCCATACTTTTCGCCAAACAAGGCCATAGCACCCTTGGCCTTGGCGGCCTCCATATCGCACAACTCGGTTGCCACAGCGGAGTTGGCGCGGATTTGATCGTTCACCAGGGTTTCAATGGCCTTAAGTTGTTCGGCACTTACCGCTTCAAAATGGGAAAAGTCGAAGCGCAGGCGCTCGGAATCCACCAGGGAACCCTTTTGCGTTACATGCTCACCCAAAACCTTACGCAAGGCGGCATGCATCAGATGTGTAGCTGAGTGGTTAAGCGCGGTGGCTTGGCGCACATTGGCATCGACTTTCGCACTCAGGTTATCCCCCAGGGAGACAGCGCCTTGCAGTACATGCACCAAGTGTAAATGCGCACCACCCTGCTTCTGGCAATCGCGCACTTCCAGGCGATTACCGCCCAACTCCAGATAACCACAGTCTCCCGCTTGGCCACCGGACTCCGCATAGAAAGGGGTGCGATCCAGCACTACTACCCCGTCATCGCCTTCTAGCAGCCGCTCCACTTTTTTACCGTCTTTGATCAGGGCAGTAACCTTGCCCTGCTCTGCCAAATGGGTATAGCCAAGAAATTCGCTGCTGGGCAGATCCAAACCTGCCGCAGAATAATCAACCTTGAAGTTGCCTGCAGCGCGGGCGCGGGCGCGCTGTTCCGCCATGGCCGCTTCGTAGCCGGCGTGATCTATAGTCAGGCCGCGCTCACGGGCGATGTCATTGGTCAGGTCGACCGGGAAACCATAGGTATCGTAAAGGGTAAAAACCAGCTTGCCGGGAATCTCGCTGCCCGAGAGTTTGCCCAGTGCGTCTTCCAGCACCGCTATGCCTTTATCCAGGGTCTTTTCAAACTGCTCTTCTTCCTGCAATAAAACACGCTCAATATGCGCTTTGTTTTTGTGCAGTTCGGGATAGGCATCACCCATCACATCGGCCAGCGCTTGCACCAGTTTATGGAAGAAAGGCTGCTTTTGACCCAACTGGTTGCCGTGGCGAATGGCGCGGCGAATGATGCGGCGCAACACGTAGCCACGGCCTTCGTTAGAGGGCAGGACACCATCGCTGATCAGGAAAGAACAGGAGCGGATGTGATCCGCAATTACGCGCAGGGATTTGTTTTCCATATCGCTATTGCCTGTGGCCTCGGCGGCGGCCTTGAGCAAATGCTGGAACAGGTCGATTTCGTAGTTGGAGTGCACATGCTGCATAACCGCCGAAATACGCTCCAAGCCCATGCCGGTATCCACCGCAGGTGCAGGCAGCGGATGCAGCACACCATCGGCAGTGCGGTTGAACTGCATGAACACGTTGTTCCAGATTTCAATATAGCGGTCGCCATCTTCTTCCGGTGAGCCAGGTGGACCACCCCAGATATCGGCACCATGGTCGTAGAAAATTTCGGTACAGGGGCCGCAGGGGCCGGTATCGCCCATAGCCCAGAAGTTATCCGAGGCATAGGGGGCGCCTTTGTTGTCGCCAATGCGGATCAATCGCTCCACAGGGACGCCCATCTCTTTGTTCCAGATGTCGTATGCCTCATCATCGCTGGCGTAAACCGTTACCCAGAGTTTTTCCGCAGGAATATTCAACCAGTCTTTAGAGGTTAAAAATTCCCAGGCGTAGCGGATAGCATCGCGCTTGAAGTAGTCGCCAAAGCTGAAATTGCCCAGCATTTCAAAGAAGGTATGGTGGCGCGCGGTATATCCGACATTTTCCAGGTCGTTATGCTTGCCGCCGGCGCGCACACAGCGCTGCGAGCTGACTGCCCGGGTATAGGCGCGCTTTTCGGCGCCCAGAAAACAATCCTTGAATTGGTTCATGCCAGCGTTGGTGAACAACAAGGTCGGATCGTTGCCGGGTACCAGCGAGCTGCTGGCTACTACTGTGTGACCTTTGGTTTCAAAAAACTTTAAAAAGGCGTCGCGGATTTCAGCGCTCTTCATAGGGGTTCCACTAAACATTAATCGGGGGTAATCCAATAATCGGGGGACGTCCAACTGGGGCAATAGAGGCCGGGGCAGCTGGCGGATCAGGCGCGATGGGCATCCAATTCTGCTTCGCTCAGCTTGCGCGCCTCTTGCTCCAGCATCACCGGGATACCATCGCGTATGGGGTAGGCCAAGCCACTTTGCCAGCACACCAACTCTTGCTGCTCGGGGTGATATTCCAGCTCACCCTTGCTGACCGGGCAGACCAAAATGCTAAGTAATTTTTTATCAATCATGGCGTTAGTCCTCGCTCCGTCACCGGGGGCGGTATCTTACACTGGCAATTGCAGCCCTGTCTCTATAACCATGAGCTATAGCCACAATTGCCATCCGGCCGCTAAAAAGCCCTTATTGCGGCGGCATGGGTGGCACCAATAACTGGGGGTCCACCCGCTCTTCAAACCAATTCATACGCCAATCCAAGTGGGGGCCAGTGGCCCGCCCTGTCATCCCCACCTTGGCGATAGCCTGCCCCTGGGCAATGGCATCACCCTTTTTTACCAGGATCTCGCTCAGGTGAATAAAGGTCGAGGATAGACCATGACCGTGGTCAATAATCAGGGTGCCGCCGGAAAAGAACATGTCGGGATGAACCAGTGTCACCACCCCTCCCGCCGGCGCCTTAACCAGGGTGCCAACAGGCCGGGCGATATCAACACCGTAATGGGGCGAATTGGGCACGCCATTGTAAAACCTCTGGCTGCCATAAACCCCGCTCACCCTACCCTCCAGCGGCCAGATAAACGGCTGGGCAAAAAACGTGAGGGGCAAATCCCCCTGGCGCGCCTCGGCGGCCATTTGCGCCTCGCGCTTGGCACGCTCGACCTGCTCCGGATTGGGTGTGACCGTTTGCTGGGGCACACCAGTCACCTTCTGGATATTGTACTGGCGCTGCTTGACCTTGAAGCTGTGCACCTGGCGCTGGCCATGGCTATCAATCGTGATGATGCTGGCCTCTGCCGGGGCATCGCGTCCCAACCCCAGGACGAACTGATTACCCGGAGCCAGGCGCAAAAGTTTGCCGGCGTATTCCACCTGCACCCCTTCTGCCACCCGACCGATCACCACCCCGCCCTGCTGCCAATCAGCGCGCTGCAGCTCGAGAGCTTGAACCGGGGCTGCCACTAAGGCAAGCAGCATCAGCCTATAGATAGCCAAGTAAAACTGTTTCACTGTTCACTCCCGTTAAGCCATAAGGGCACTGGATAAAGGTAAATCAATAGACAAAAAAAACGGCAGCCAGGCTGCCGTTTTTAATTACTGCCTGCAGGCAAATTATTTGCCGACGCGCAGTATCTTCATGCTGTTGGTACCGCCAAGCAGGTTAGTGTCGCCACAAGAAACGATCACCAAGTCGCCCTCTGCGACCACTTGCTTGTTTTTCAGCATTTCAATCGCACGGGCAAAATCATCTGCACTGGGCACAGCCTCAGTATCAAACGCCACTGGGTTAACGCCGCGATACAAAGCCACTTTGCGCTGGGTATTTACATGGCGCGAGAAGGCGAAGATCGGCAACTGCGAACCTACGCGGGACATCAAGCGCGGTGTGCTGCCAGATTCGGTGAAGGCGATGATCGCTTTAACACCCGCCAAGTGGTTGGCGGTGAACATGGATGCCAGGGCAATAGATTCATCCACTGTGCTAAACGCCTGGTCCATACGGTAGGTGTCGGCACTGGCAGTGGGATGAGTTTCTGCACCCAGGATAATGCGCACCATAGCTTCAACGGTTTCTACCGGGAAGTTACCTGCAGCAGTTTCCGCCGAGAGCATTACGGCATCTGTACCATCCAACACAGCGTTAGCCACATCAAACACTTCCGCGCGGGTGGGCAAGGGGCTGTTGATCATCGACTCCATCATCTGGGTTGCGGTGATCACCACTTTATTGAGTGCACGCGAGCGGGCGATGATGCGCTTTTGCACACCGATCAGTGCTGCATCGCCAATTTCAACACCCAGGTCACCGCGCGCCACCATCACCGCATCGCTGGCGCGAATGATGTCATCCAGGGTTTCATCATCGGCAACGGCTTCGGCACGCTCTACCTTGGACACCAGACCAGCGCGACCACCGGCTTCTTCCATCAGGCGGCGAGCATAGTTCATGTCTTCGGCGCTGCGCGGGAAGGAAACCGCCAGGTAATCCACATCGATTTCTGCGGCAGTTTTGATATCGGCGATATCTTTTTCAGTCAGTGCCGGGGCAGTCAGGCCGCCACCTTGGCGGTTGATGCCTTTGTTGTTAGACAAGGGGCCAGCCACTTTGGTGGTCGTGTAAATACGTTGGCCTTCGATCTTGTCGACGGTAAGTACTACGCGACCATCATCAAGCAACAGGACATCACCGGGTTTGCAGTCGTTGGGCAGTTCCTTGTAATCGATACCCACTTGATGCTGATCACCCTCATCGCGACCGAGGGACGCATCAAGCACAAACTTGTCGCCGACTTTCAAATGGATTTTGCCGTCTTTAAAGCGCGCAACGCGAATTTTTGGGCCTTGCAAATCCCCCAACACCGCCACAAAACGATTGTGCTTGGCAGCCAGGGCGCGCACGGTTTCAGCGCGGTATTTGTGGTCTTCGGGTGAACCGTGGGAGAAATTCAGACGGACGACGTTAACGCCCGCCAGAATCAACTTTTCCAGTACTTCAGGCGATTCTGAAGCCGGGCCCAGGGTACTGACGATCTTAGTACGTCTTAACATGATGAACTCTCTTATTATTTGGCAGACATCAGCGCCAGGGTGTTATCCAGCATACGGTTGGAGAAGCCCCACTCGTTATCGTACCAGCTGAGCACTTTTACCCACTTGCCATACACCTTGGTTTGCAGGGAATCGTAGTTAGATGAATGAGGGTTGTGGTTAAAGTCCACAGAAACCAGCGGCTCATCACAGTAAGCCAATACACCGGGCATTTCGGTTTCAGAGGCTTTTTTCATCGCCGCGTTGATAGCCTCAACGGTGACGTCTTTTTCTACCAGCACGTTCAGGTCAACCAGGGATACGTTGATGGTGGGAACACGCACGGAGATACCATCCAACTTGCCTTTCAACTCGGGCAGCACCAGGCCTACCGCTTTAGCAGCACCGGTTGTGGTGGGGATCATGGACTGGGTGGCAGAGCGCGCACGGTAGATATCTTTGTGGAATACATCCGACAACACCTGATCGTTGGTGTAGGCGTGGATAGTGGTCATAGAGCCTTGCACAATACCGAAGTTGTCGTTCAGTACCTTGGCGATGGGCGCCAGGCAGTTGGTGGTGCAAGAGGCGTTGGAGATGATGGTGTCAGTGGCTTTCAACACATTGTGGTTTACACCAAACACAACGGTCGCATCAACATCGGTGCCGGGTGCAGAAATAATGACTTTCTTGGCACCAGCAGCCAGGTGCAAACCGGCTTTTTCTTTGTTGGTAAAAATACCAGTACATTCGTAAACCACATCCACTTTCAGCTCACCCCAGGGCAATTTGGCTGGGTCGCGCTCGGAGGTGATGCGGATGGCATCGCCGTTGACGATCATGTGATCGCCTTCCACTTTTACGGTGCCATTGAACACACCGTGTACGGAATCGTACTTGGTGAGATGGGCATTGAGGTTGGCATCACCCAGATCGTTAATACCCACGATTTGGATTTGGCTGCGCTTGCCAGATTCATACAAAGCGCGCAACACATTGCGACCGATACGACCATAACCGTTAATTGCCACTCGAATAGTCATTGCTTTCTCCTAGTTAAAAAGTTTGCCCGCATAAGCGGGCTGTAATGCGAAACAAGTTCTCTGCTGGATCTGGCCTGCCAGTTAACGCGGCAGGCTGGCGGCTTCGCGCGCTAAGCGCTCAATCTCGTCCCAACGTCCAGCTTTCATCAATTCTTTGGGGGCCATCCAGGTGCCACCAACACAGGCTACGTTTGGCAGCGCCAGGTAGCTGGGCGCCTTGGCCAAATCAATACCACCGGTGGGGCAGAAAGTAATCTGCGGCAGCGGGCCGGCGATGGATTTGAGCATTGGCACACCACCCGCTGCTTCTGCGGGGAAGAACTTCTGGTGGGTAAAGCCCTGAACATAAAGGTTCATGGCCTCGGTGGGAGTCGCCACACCCGCCAGCAGCGGTACCGGGCAAGCCTTGGCGGCTTCGATCAGCGCCGGGGTAGTGCCTGGGCTTACCATAAAGGTGGAGCCGGCTTTAACGGCTTTTTCCAGGTCGGCGGGGGTAATGATAGTGCCAGCACCAATCACTGCATCGGCGGGCAAGGCTTCTACCATGGCGGTAATGGCATCCAGGGCACAGGGCGTGCGCAGGGTGATTTCCAATACTTTCAAGCCGCCGTTGTAAAGCGCGGTCGCCAGGGGTACGGCATCTTCGATACGCTCAACGACCATGACTGGTACAACTGGCGCGACTTTCAGAATTTGATCTATGGATAAGGCCACTGTGGTTTTCCTCGTTGCGTCACACTAAAAATCAGGGAGCCCAATAGAGCGTTAATGGCACTTGTTGCTGCTGCAACAGGGCGCGAATGGGCATGTCGTTTACTGAGGTTCCCGCCTGGGCGGCGCGGAATACTTGCAGTTTTTCTTCGCCGGTGAGCAATAACACCAGCATTTTGGATTGCAAAACGCCTTGGAGCGATAAGGTCATGCGGTCCACCTCTTCACCGGTAACCGCACTGGGCTGGGCAGTCACTGCAGCGCAGATCTGCTCCGTGGTTAATGCCAGCTCCAAACCCTGTGCATGGGGAAACCAGGAGGCAGTGTGGCCGTCAGACCCCATTCCCAAAATAGTGATGTCGTAAGGTTGCGCCAATTGCTGGTAGGCAACTTCGCAATCCGCCAAGCCCTCTGCGGGCGTGGCAGCGGTATTTTTCATGCCGATCAGGTTGGTATTTGCTGCCTTGTTTTGCACCAGAGAGCGGGCGACGAAGGCTTCGTTGCTGCGCGGGTGATCGAATTCAACCCAACGCTCATCAACTAGCGCCACGTACACAGATTCCCAATCCAGATCCACCTGGCTCAAAGCTTTGTACAAAGGCTCGGGGGTGCTGCCACCGGACACCATAAAAGTCGCCTCACCGCGCTCATCAAGCGCAGCGCGCAAAGCAGCCTCACACTCAGTTTGGAGTGCAGCAATCATCTCGGCGCGATTGCTAAATAAACGCTCAATTACCATTCCTGGTCTGCTCCCGACATCACTTCATCGATAGAGAACCAACGGCGGCGGTCGCTGGCCAACAACTGCGCCGAGGCCTGCGGCCCCCAGCTGCCAGCCATGTAACCATGGGGTTTGTTTTCCGGGCGCTGCCAGGCTTCGATGATGGGGTCGATCCAAGCCCAGGCCGCCGCCACTTCGGCGCGGTGGATAAACAGGCTGGCATCGCCGGCAGCGGCATCCAGCATCAAGCGCTTGTAGGCGTCGGAATAGAAATCTTTGTAGGTGTCGGCAAAATTCAGATTGAGCACTATGGGGTGCAAATGGGTTTCGCGCTTTTCCAAATCTTTGGATACCAGGATGATTTTGATGCTCTCTTCCGGCTGCAGGCGAATAATCAAACGGTTGGGTGTCGCCAGGCCAGCAGCTTCGGGGTACACGCGGTGGGCAACATCTTTGTACTGGATAACAATTTCTGCAAAACGCTTTTTCATGCGTTTGCCGGTGCGCAAATAGAAAGGCACATTAGCCCAGCGCGAGTTGTCGATATAAGCGCGCAGGGCCACAAAAGTTTCGGTATTGCTGGGCTGGCCCAACTCTTCCAGATACCCGGGTACCGCCTTGCCACCCATTTCTCCGGCCACGTACTGGCCGCGCACCGTGTTGTACTTAACGGTGTTGCCCGTTAAGGGGCGCAAGCTCTCCAAGACTTTCAATTTTTCGGCGCGGATACGCTCGGCAGTCATCTTATTGGGAGATTCCATCGCCACCAGGCAGAGCAGTTGCAGAATATGGTTTTGCACCATATCGCGCAGAGCGCCAGCGCCGTCATAGAAACTGGCACGGCCTTCCAGGCCCACGGTTTCGGAAATCGAAATTTGTACGTGGTCGATAGATTTGGCATCCCACAGATGCTCGAACATGCCGTTGGCAAAACGCAGCGCCAGCAGGTTTTGTACGGTTTCTTTACCCAGGTAGTGGTCGATGCGGAAGATGGCTTCTTCGCGGAAGTATTCGGCGATTTGGCTGTTGATTTCTTCGGCAGTCTTGGCGTCGTAACCCAGGGGTTTTTCTACCACCACGCGCGCGGTATCGGTAATCAGGCCACACTCGTGCAAATGCTTGCAGCAGACACTGAATACGGAAGGAGGCGTGGACAGGTAGAACACGCGCTGGGCATTGCCGCCGCTGTTCAGCAGATCGGCCAGGGCATCCCAATGTTCATTTTTGGTGGCGATATCCACAAAAACCGGAAACAGACGCTGTTCAAATGCCGCCCAATCGGCCGCCACAAATTCATCTGCATTCAAGTGCTCTTCGGCTGCCGCACGCACCTTGGCTTTGTATTCAGCAACCATCTGGGTATTGCGGCAGGTTGGGATAATACGTGCAGCCGCTGGCAGGGAACCCTCACGGTGAGCCCGGTACAAACCCGGGATCAGTTTGCGCAGGGCCAAATCACCCGCGCCGCCAAAAATCACAAAATCAAATGCCTCGAGCATGTGAACAAATCCTGTCAGAGATATAAAAGAGATACATAACTTGGCCACCCATAAACCGGCAACCTCTTAAAAACGAAGACCCCGAACCTGCGTTCGGGGTCAAGCAACTGTTACCAGTTAAATACTGTAGCTCCCTCTTCCGCCAAACCCACAGCGGCGCGCATAGGCGCAAACAGTTCGCGCCCCATGCCGTAGTGAACCGATGTTAGATCGCACTGGGCCTGTTGGCGCTGGCTCAATTCTTCGGCGCTGACCAGCAACTCCAAGGTGCCCGTTTCGGCATCCAGCTCAATCATGTCGCCATTTTGAACCAGGCCTATGGGCCCCTGATCCAGGGCTTCCGGGGTCATGTGAATAGCGGCCGGAATCTTACCAGAGGCGCCCGACATTCTACCATCGGTCACCAGCGCAACCTTATAGCCGCGATCCTGCAGCACACCCAGGGGCGGCGTCAGTTTGTGCAGCTCCGGCATGCCGCAAGCTTTGGGGCCCTGGAAGCGCACAACGGCGACAAAATCTTTATCCAGTTCGCCGCGCTTGAATGCG
>CAMLRI010000034.1 GCA_946482385.1 uncultured Cellvibrio sp. | reverse complement strand
TTTTCGTCGAAGGGTTCGCGGGTGCCGTTTTGTTTGATGATGCGCGGCATCACCAGCTCGGCGACTTCGAAGGTGGTAAAGCGTTCATGGCAGGACAAGCACTCGCGGCGGCGGCGCACCTGGTCGCCTTCCGCCACCAGGCGCGAATCGATTACCTTGGTGTCTTCCGCACTACAAAACGGACAATGCATAGTCATCAGCCCCGGCGATAAAAAAGTGCGCGCATACTAGCACAATTGCACCCGCACAGGCCGCCGTTAGCCGCATCTGGCTAGCCGGACACCACCCGATTACGCCCGCTGGCCTTGGCAGCGTAAAGCGCGGAATCCACCCGCGCGAAGAGGTTGACCGGCCCCTCGCCCTCCTGCAATTCCACCACCCCGAAACTGGCGCTCACCTGCAACCTGTGGCCCTCCAGTTTGATGCGGTCGGCCACCAGGGCATGGGCGAGCTTTTCCGCCACCCGCACACCGGCATCCAGGGCGCTGTCTTTTAACAGGATCATAAATTTCCCGCCCTCCCAGCGCGCCAGCAAATCGCCATCGCGCAGCTGCTTGCCAAACAGTGCCGCCACCTCCAGCAATACCTTGTCGCCCGCCAGGCGGCCATAGGTATCGTTGATGGATCGCAGGTGGTCGATATCGGCAAAAATCACGCTGATCGGGCTGCGGCTGCGCAGGGATTCGGCGCAGGCCTGCTCGAAGACAAAGACAAAGGCGTGGCGGTTGAGCAGGCCGGTGAGCGGGTCTTTGGCGGCCACCTGCTGCAGTTGCGCGCAGTAGTGGCGCTGCGCCAGGAACACCAGCACCAACACGGCCAGGGTGGCCAGGGCACCGAGCAACAGGTTGCGCAGCATTAGCGGCGGCGGCAAAGCCAGCGCCGTAGCCGCAAATGCCACCACCAACAACAACCCCACCACCAATAGCAACCAGTGCTTTTTCCACAGAATGCTAGCCATAACCTTGCTCCGGGCATCCACCTGTTAAGCGGCACCTAAAATGCCGATTTAATGCCCAAGTCTAGCAGCTGGAAAAACCCGGCAGCACAAAAAATAATCAAACCAAGTCAAATCAGAACCAAAAAAAACCCGGCCTAGCCGGGTTATCAAGCTCAACACCTGAGCCACAATGACCACACACACAAAGAATTACTTGGCACTTTTGGCCGCCTTAACCGCCGCGTTGTATTGCTTTACCAGGGCTGCATGGGTGGCTTTGGTGCTGGCCACCAGGGCTTTCAACTCCGCCGTTTTGGCTTTGGCGGCAGTGCTGGCGGCCAGGGCCTGGTTGTAGTTGTTGGTGGCTGTGGCCAGGGCCTGGTTGGCAGCCACCAGGTTGTTTTGCGCTGCTACCACAGCGTTTTGCAAACCGGGTAAAGCGCCCAATGCGGTGTTGTATTTGCTCACCAGGGCGTTGTAGGCATTGAGCTTGGTCTGCTTGGCAGAGGCACTGGCGGTGTTATAAGCCGTTAGCGCTGTACTTAACTGGGTTTGCATTTTGGTCAGGTCAGCCACGGCTTTGTTGTATTGCTTAACGGCTGTGTCGTAGCTGCGCTGGGCGGTTTTGGCGGCAGCCGTGGCACTGCTGAGGGCTGTTTTTTGCGCGCTGAGGTTTTGCGTGGCCTGGGCAGCTACCTGGGTATGGGCAGTTTGTGCCGCCAGGGCGGCATCGTAGGCTGCCTTGGCTGCTGCCACCTTGGTCGCCAATTCGGCCACACTCAGGTTGCCTGCCGATGAGGAGCTGGAGCTGCTTTGGGAGCTGGCCTGGGAACTGGCACTGGATGACTGGCTGGAAGCCGCCGAAGAGGAACTGCCGGAAGCCGGGGCGCCGGCGTAGTAGCTGGCAATCTGCGGGCCGGTGATATTCAGCGCATAGCGCGCGTCGGCACCGCTGGTGGTATTGGTGCGCACCACGCCGCAGGGCTGACCATTGCAGGTGATATCCGGGTTGGAGAATTTGTAGATTTTGCCGTTCCAGTAGTCGACATTGAATGAACTCTGGTAAGCCATGATGGTAGTAAATGAACCCACCACGCCATGGCCCAGGGCATAGGCAAAGGTGCCGCCGGTGCCATCCTGTTTGCGCGAATGCTTCAGGCCCATGTTGTGGCCCAGTTCGTGGGCCGTTACATAATCGCCGCAGGAATTCACCGCAATATGGGAAAACATATAGCGTTTCCAGGTGCTGCTGGCGAAGTTGCCATTGGTGCCGTTGCCGCCCACCCAAGCTACGCCGCAACTGCCGTGCACCGCTTTGTAGGGGCGATACAAAATCACCATATCGGCTTTGTATTGGTCGCGTGCGGCTGCCACACCACTAAAGGCCGCATGGGTGGCATTGGTGATGTCGTTGAGGGCAGTTTCGGCGGCGTTATCGTCGGTGTAATTGACCTTGAGGGTGCCCGCCAGGCGCACTTCCAGATCCACGCCGCTATCGCTGTATATCTGGTTGGTAACTTGCAGGATTTGGTTAAACCGGGTGGAGGGGTTGGCGCCATAGAGGCCGGTAACACCATCGGTATACACCACCAGCACATCGATCACATTGCTGGCGGCCACACTGGGCAGGGCGCAGAGCGCCAGGGCAGCGCTGCTGATAACACGGGTAAGCGGTTTGAATAAGTTTCTCATGCTGGGGGTCTCGTTTGACTTTACTGAAAACCCTCCGTGATTAACAAAAAATTTGCGCGCATCCATTAAAGCCAAGGGGGTACTGCCGGGTGTGTTAGCTCATCTGTTGCTCCGTTTAATGTGATTCGTGTGATTCATGGTCGTGCTGGTGCAATTGGTGTTTGCGCAGCTCCTCTTCGGGAACCTCGAGGTAATCATTTTTGCCCGGCTGGGTGAGCTCCACCTCGGCGGGGTTTTTGTAGATCCATCCACTGCCATTCACCGATTCCAGGGTGTAGGAACCCTGGGGGGTGGTGATGCTGGCAAATACCGCATCGGCGCCATAGGTCATCACCACCGGGTAATCATTGCCCGATCCCTGCACATGGCCACTCCAGCTGTAGTCGCCATTGCCCAGGGTACTGGCGCTGGACACATTGACTACCACGGATTCGCCACCGGGCAGGGCCAGGCTTAGCTGATCGCCCGGCGCCGGAAAGGCGGGGTTTTCCATATCCACAGCCACTGGCTCATACACACTTACCCCTTCTGCCAGGGGCATGCCGGGCATGGGCATACCGGCCGCCGCCAACTGCCAGGGCGAACTGGCCGCAACCTGGGCAGCGGCAGAGGAACTTGCCGCCGGCGGCAAAGGCTCGGTAACTGCCTGGGTAGAGGCCAAAGCCTGCTCCGCCGCAGCCATCAATTCTGCACTCTGCGCCAGCAGCGGGTTATCGGCGGGCGATAAACCTATGGGCTCCGGCAGCTGTGGCAGGGTTTGCGGCTGCCGGGAAAACAACCAACCGTATATTCCCGCCACCAATACCGCCAACAGGGCGGCCAGGGTGAGCTTATGGGTGCGGCTGAATTTCATAGGGGGCGGCAGAAGTGTTCATTTGTTGAGCAAATATTAGGTGGAGCCGGTCACAAAATCGAGTTTTTATTACCTTACGGAAAAACAAAATCTAATTTTTACCGGAATCCAGTTATGTAGTTATTAGTAACCGATTCCAGGCTATAAACAAAAATCTGCTAACACCCGCTAGCTATACCTATATATCCGCGCGCCCATCCCAAACCCCAAAAAGCAAAAAAGCAGCCATAAGCTGCTTTTTTGTGGAACCAGGGTAAAAGCTGAATTAGTCAGCGTATACCGGAAACTGCTTGCACAGCGCCGACACCTTGGCTTTTACCTGCTCGATCACCGCATCGGCATTGCCGGCTTCCAGGGCGGCGAAAATATCGCAGATCCAGTGGGTCAGCTGCACGCACTCGGCTTCTTTAAAGCCACGGGTAGTGATCGCCGGGGTACCTACGCGGATACCGGAAGTCACAAAGGGTGAGCGTGGGTCGTTAGGCACCGCATTTTTGTTCACGGTGATATGCGCCTTGCCCAAGGCTTCGTCGGCATCTTTACCGCTGTAGGGCTTGCCGATCAGGTCAACCAGCATCAGGTGGTTTTCGGTGCCGCCAGAGACAATATTGATACCGCGCTCAATAAAGGTCGCCGCCATAGCCTTGGCATTTTTTACCACTTGTTGTTGGTAGGCCTTGTACTCGGGGGTCATGGCTTCTTTGAAGCTGATGGCCTTGGCGGCGATCACGTGCATCAAAGGGCCGCCCTGGCCGCCGGGGAATACTGCGGAGTTCAGCTTCTTCTCGATCTCTTCGTTGGCCTTGGCCAGGATGATACCGCCACGGGGGCCGCGCAGAGTTTTGTGGGTGGTGGAGGTAGTCACGTCGGCGATTTGCACCGGGTTGGGATACAAACCAGCGGCAACCAGGCCAGCCACGTGGGCCATGTCCACCATCAGGTAGGCGCCAACTTTATCGGCGATGTCGCGGAAACGCTGCCAATCCAATACTTGCGAATAAGCGGAGAAGCCAGCCACGATCATTTTGGGCTTGTGCTCCAGGGCCAAACGTTCGATTTCCTCGTAATCCACCAGGCCAGTTTCCGGGTTCAAACCGTACTGCACCGAGTTATAGATTTTGCCGGAGAAGTTCACCTTGGCACCGTGGGTCAGGTGGCCGCCGTGGGCCAGGCTCATACCCAGTACGGTATCGCCGGGGGCGCAAAGCGCGGCGTAAACGGCAGTGTTGGCTTGGGAGCCTGAGTGGGGCTGCACGTTGGCGTAGTCGGCGCCAAAGAGTTGCTTGGCGCGCTCAATGGCCAGGGCTTCGGATTGGTCGACATACTCGCAACCGCCGTAGTAGCGCTTGCCGGGGTAGCCTTCGGCGTACTTGTTGGTCAGCTTGGTGCCCTGGGCCGCCATCACCAGTGGGCTGGTGTAGTTTTCCGAGGCAATCAGCTCAATATGCTCTTCCTGGCGACGGCCTTCGTTTTGGATGGACGCCCAGATTTCAGGGTCAAAAGAAGCAATTGTTTGGTTTTTATCAAACATAGATAAGTCCTAGGTTGACCAGCAAGCCGGGAATGGCCGCCGTGTTAATGGGAAGGGGGGGAAATTGGCGCGCATTGTACACTAGCCAACCAAAAGCCTTCCACGCAAAAAACTCATGGCCGGCGGGAATCTGCTTCATCCACCGGGCAAGCTGGCCTGGTTAGCCCCTACCAAAAAACAAGCCCCCCGGGCCGAAACCCGGGGGGCTTGCTTAGGGTACAGCTGCGCGAATTAACGCGGACGCTTCACTGTGATCGCTTTACCTGTGTAAGCCACCTGCTCGCCTTTGGCATTGGCCAGGTCGCCGGCATCCGCCTGGGCGCCGGAGATAAAGCGCACGCTAATGCTGCGCTCCTGTGCCATGCCGGCAAAGCTGCCGATACGCTCGCCAATGCTGAGGGTGCCGGTGGCGTCGTCGTAGCTCAGCGGAATGCGCGCCCATTCGCCCTGGGCGTATTTCACGCTGCGGCCATCGTCTTCGTACACCTCAAAGCTGCCGTTGGCACCGGTGTAAACCGTAATCAGCAGTGGCGCATTCAAACCTTCGTCCACATGCTGGATCAGCGGGCCAGTGGGCACAATCGCGCCGGCCTTAACAAACAGCGGCATTTGCGACAGGGGCGCGGCCGCCGTGATTTCCTGGCCGCCCGCTAACTTTTCACCGGTGTAAAAGTTGTACCAATCGGCACCGGCAGGCAGATACACCTGGCGCGAGCGCGCTTTGTTTTGGTACACGGGGTTAACCAGGAAGGCCGGGCCAAACATGTATTGGGTGTTGATATTCCAAGCGGCGCGATCTTCGGGGAAGTCCATCACCAGGGGGCGCATGATGGTGCCCTGTTTGTGATAGGTATCGCCCGCCAAGGTGTAGATATAAGGCATCAGGTGATAGCGCAGCTTGATGTAATTGGCCAGGGTGTTGTACACCTCGGTGCCTTCATTGGCCAGGCTGAAAATTTCGCGGTAAGGCGATTGGCCGTGGGAGCGGAACAAGGGCACAAAGGCGCCAAACTGGAACCAGCGCACGTTCAGCTCCTGCCAATCTTCCACCAGCTCGGGGCGCAAATCCTGAACATTCAGGGCCCAGGCGCCATCTTTACCGCCAGAGCGATATTTATCTTCCGGGGTAAAGCCGCCGATATCGAAACTCCAGTTGGGCATACCGGCAATACCTGTGTTCACACCGGCGGCCACTTGCTCGCGCAAATTGTCCCAATCGGAAGAAGTATCACCACTCCAAATGGCCGCGCCGGTGCGCTGAATGCCGCCAAAGCCAGAGCGGGTCAAAATAAAGGAGCGTTTTTCCGGCGAGGCTTTGCGCTCACCCTCGTACACAGCAGTCGCGTTGGGAATGGCGTAGGAGTTGAAATATTCCGCACCCGAACCAATACCGCCTTCGCGGCTCATCAAGGCTTTGCGTTTGCTAAAGGGCAAGTTGGAGTGAATATCCGGCTCGGCCGCATCCAACCACCAGGCATCAAAGCCTTTGCTTTTTAATTTGTCGTTGATTTGCCGCCAAAAAATTTCCTGCGCTTCTTTGGGGTAAGGATCATAGAAAGCATTGGGGTAGCCTTTGCCAATCCAGTCGACATTGCCCTCTTCCAGGTTCTTATTGAACATATAGCCTTTGGCGTTCAGCTCTTTGTAATTGTCGGTGGTGGGATAAAACTTCGGCCACACCGAAATCATAATATTGCCGTTCATGGCGTGAATCTTATCGGTCATCGCCTTGGGATCGGGGAAGTGCTTTTTATCAAAGTCGTGGCTGCCCCAAGCATCTTCCGGCCAGTAAGACCAATCCAGCACTATGTTGTCGATGGGGATTTTTTTCTCGCGGTAATACTTAAAGGTGTCGATAATTTCATCCTGGTTTTTGTAGCGCTCGCGGCTTTGCCAAAAGCCGTATACCCACTTGGGCAGCATCACTGCCTGGCCGGTCAGTTCGCGGTAGCCTGCCACCACTTCGTCTTTATTGGTGCCGTAAACAAAGTAGTAATCAATGGCCTTGGCAGTTTCCGATGCTAATGACAACTGTTGCTGCTCAGCAGCGGGTAGCGGATCTAAATGCAGCAAGCGGAAAAAGCCACCGCCAACAGTCCAATCCACTTTGATGGTTTTTTTCACGCCCGCTTGCAGCGGCATTTTGTAATTGTGGTGCCAGGGGTTCCAGTTCAAACGCCAGCGATCCAGGGCCAACTGACCATCGACATACAACTTGGCATAGCCGGAGTTGTACATTTTGAAATGGTGTACACCTGCCTCATCGGATTGGATGCTGCCTTCCCATTCAATGCGCAAGTTTTTCGCGTCTTTGACTTCATCGGGGAAAGGCACTTCGCGCACTGTGTTGTTGCTGTAGAACTGGTAATTCAAATCCGCTTCTACACGGGTGAGCAATAATTTTTCGCCATCGTAATAGCGCGCGGTTAAACCGCCCTCTTTGCCTTCGGCATCAAACAATTTGAGTGCGGTTGGCAGCGGCTGGTATTCACGCGGGTCGCCAAAGCGGGTTACCGAGTTGTTGTCCCACAGCAAACCATAGTTGCGGCTGGATACCACATAGGGAATAGAAATCACCAGGTTGTAGGTGGTTAACTCCACATTTTCGCCAGCGTAGTTTACCTGGCCATTTTGATGCTGCCCCAAACCAAAGAAGCCTTCGTCGGTGCCGCGATTAAATTCCTGGCGAACAGCAAAAGAATCCGCATCCGGTTTAATCGGGTCGGCAGTCACCGGGGCAAAGGTTCCGCGGTTTTCTTCTTGCAGCAGCACCTTGCCTTTGGCGTCGCGGAAACTAACAGTGCCATCCAGCAGCGATGCCTCAGCCGTCACTTGCGCTGTTTTCAATACCAGCTTGTCGCCCGCTTGATCCACGGTAAAGGGCACATCGGCCGCCGGTTTGGCTACTACCTGAATGGATTCTGGCAATACTCCAAAATCTGAACCCGGCAGAGCAGTCACGCGAATGATTTTTTCGCTCATGACTTGCAAGCGCAGTTTTTTCGCAGCGCCGGATGGCAAGCTCAGCACTACGCCATCGGCAGTGCGCTCAACTTGCGCCAGGGTTTTTACTTGCTCGGTGGCCGGCTGGGCGCCACTGGATGATTCACTGCCCGATTGTTTGGAGCAGCCCTGCATAAGCGCAACAGATGCCACGCCGATAATGCAGTGCCTTAGCCACGGATGTGCCGATAACATGGTTTATTCCTCGCTTGCTATTGATAACTGATAAACAGGGTGGGCGGAAAGCAGAGCGTCTTGTTCAGGGCCGAGAGAGGCATGGATGCCTACCTCGAGCCTACAGGAATGTATTCACGGCGTGCCCTGAACAAGACGCTCTGCTTTCCTTTCGAGTTCATAAATAATTATTGTGTTTCGTAAGTCGCCATTTTGATGCGCAATAAAATCGGCTGGTCGGGGAAGTTAAGCCCCCAGTCGGTTTGGTCGCCGTTCCACACCCGCTCCATCACCCAGTCGCCATTTTTGTAGTGGCCTTCCTCTACCCGCACAATCATGTATTTCTTGCCCGCCAATTCCTGGGAAGCCTTAAATTCCACCCGCGCTTTATAGGCAGTCACCAGGTATTCGTTATCACCCAGTTTGGCAATCAAGGCACCACCGGCACTGGGGTTATTGCCCTTGGGCGGCTCAATCCAAAACATGGGGCGGCCATAGGTGACTTCCGCATCCCACAAACCCAAATCCAACTGTTGGGTTAAGGCGGCGGCGCGGTCTTTCACGAATTGATCTTTCTCTTCCGGTGTTGCTTCCGCATTCCAAATTTTTTGCGTATCGGTAGTGGTATCCAACGGCTCAGCCACGCCCCACACCTGGCTTTCAAACGCCAGTTTGGCCCACTCGCGCATCATGGGCGACACCAGGCGATAAACCTGGGCAAAATTTTCAATAGTTTCGTCGTTGTATTCCTGGGCACCCAGGGGGTAATTGGTGTAGGGCGTATCGTCCATACCAAAGGGCGAAAAGCCAATACCACCTTTCCCCAGGGTCGGGAAAAAATAACGCGCAAAAGGTTGGGCACTGCCAATCTCCGCCACAAACAAAGCGTTGTCGGGGCGCGCATAAAGATCCAACACCTTGCTCACGGTTTTGTAATCGCGGAAATAAATATCCGGCGCAATCAAATCGATATTGGGCGCTGCCGCTTTCCAAATATGCAGCACATTATCGGTGCCGCCACCACTGGAATACTGGCCAGGCAAGCCGGGGTTAAAGGGGTTGCGCAAAGCCACATTCACATACATGGGCAGGTTTTTAATGGCCTTACCTGCCAGCGCCACTTCATCGCAATAGCGTGCAATGTAATAGGCATGAAAAAACTCATCCGCATCCTTACCAAATACCTGCGCCCAGGTGCCTGGCTGCAGTTGTAGCTTCGCCAACAAATCGGCGGATACGGGGGCATTAAATTGTTCCTGAGCCATGGCGGAAAAATCCCGCACCTCGCCGTAGGTACCCACCTCGTTCTGCACCTGCACCATAATCACTGTGTGGTCTTTATCGCGCTTGGCCAGGTACTTCATTAATTCCACAAAGGCTTTTTTATCGGCCGCCAGGGTATTTTTGCCCAGGGGCGAAAGCGAATTCACTGTGTCACCGTCTTTTTTCACCACGCGCGGAAAGCGCTGGTTATCCAACTTCACCCAGGCAGGCGCGTAATGGGGCGCATTGTTTTTCCAGGTAGCAAACCACAGCAACACCAACTTGGCCTTGTGCTGGCGCGCTTCTTTCAGCAACGCATCCAAATAGGAAAAATCGAACTGGCCTTCCACCGGCTCAATTTGCTCCCAAGCCACGGGAATGCTCAGGGTGTTGGCACCCATTTTTTGATAAGAAGGCCACACATCTTTTAACGCCGCCGGGTAATTACTGGAATTATTGGTTTGCGCACCCAGCATAATAAAAGGCGCACCATCCACCATCAGGGCGTGTTTGCCGTTGTTGGATATTAATTCGGGCAAGGGCGCTGCCAGCGCTTGCACCGCACTGCAACCTAAAAGAGATAATGCCAGCGTGCGTTGCACGCAAAAAATAAAAGTGCGCGGCACACAAAAAGTAAAAGTGCGCCGCACACAGGAAATCATTGCTTGACCAATAACCATAAACGCCTCGCTGTCATGTTATTTTAATAAATCAAATAAATAGGATTTATGGATGAGATATTAA
>CAMLRI010000033.1 GCA_946482385.1 uncultured Cellvibrio sp. | reverse complement strand
CGCTTGATGAGAAGACGGCGAGTGCGGCAATGGCGCCAAAGGCCAGCGCCGCCAACAGCAGCGGGCCGCACAGCAACCACAGGCAGATTTACCCTCTAATCCAGATTTGTCGTAATCGAACAGGTTTTAATATGCATCCTCTTCGCAAGCAGCGCTTAATTATCGTGATGTTTATTGTGGTGTTTTCCTCCCTGGCGGTGGGGCTAATCGCCTATGCCCTGCGTGAAAACATCAACCTTTTTTATCCGCCCAGCAAAATTGCTGCGGGCGATGTGCCGCACAACACCCGCATCCGCGCCGGTGGCTGCGTCAAACCGGGCAGTGTGGTGCGCTCCCAGGAAAACCTGGATGTGGAGTTTGTAATTACCGATGGCACAGCAGATGTGAAGGTGTTTTACAGCGGCATATTGCCCGACCTGTTTGCCGAGGGTGAAGCTGCTGTGATTAATGGTTTGGTAAACGAGCAGGGCGAGATCAAAGCCAGTGAAGTGCTGGCCAAGCACGATGAAACCTATATGCCGCCAGAGGTGGCCGAAGCCATGAAGGGCAAGGGCGAGCACCAGGCTACCTGCGGGAGATTAAATTATGGGGGCTAATTCGCTGTTGGGTTTTGGTGCCCTGGTGCCGGAGTTTGGCCAGTTTGCGCTGATTCTGGCCTGTTGCTTTAGTTTGCTGTTGTTTGTATTGCCGCTCTATGGTGCCCAGCGCGGCAATATTGTGCTGATGCATTCGGCGCGCTCCTTTGCGACAGCCTTGTTTGTGTTTGTCGCCATCGCCTTTGCCTGCCTGACTTACAGTTTTGTGGTGGATGATTTTTCCGTGGCCTATGTGGCCAACCATTCCAATTCCCTGTTGCCGGTTTATTACAAAATCAGCGCCGTCTGGGGCGGGCACGAAGGCTCGCTGCTGCTGTGGATTTTAATGCTGGCCGGCTGGACCCTGGCGGTTGCCATTTTTAGCCGCTCGCTGCCGCTGGATATGCAGGCGCGGGTGCTGGCGGTGCTGGGGTTTGTTGGCGTCGGCTTTATGCTGTTTATCCTGTTTACCTCCAACCCCTTTGATCGCTTATTGCCGATTCCTCCTGCCGAGGGGAAAGACCTTAACCCGCTGCTGCAGGATATAGGCCTGATTATCCATCCGCCGGTGCTCTACATGGGTTATGTCGGCTTTAGTGTTGCCTTTGCTTTTGCCATTGCTGCCCTCTTGGCCGGGCGCCTCGATAGCGCCTGGTCACGCTGGTCGCGCCCCTGGGCGACCCTGGCCTGGGGGTTTTTATCGGTGGGCATAGCCCTGGGCAGTTGGTGGGCTTATTACGAACTGGGTTGGGGCGGCTGGTGGTTTTGGGACCCGGTGGAAAATGCCTCCTTTATGCCCTGGTTGGTCGGCACGGCACTCATCCACTCATTGGCAGTTACCGAAAAGCGTGGCCTGTTTAAAAGCTGGACCATACTCCTCGCCATTTTCACCTTCTCGCTTAGCCTGCTGGGAACCTTCCTGGTGCGCTCCGGTGTGCTCACCTCGGTACATGCCTTTGCCAACGACCCGGAGCGGGGGGTGTTTATCCTCGGTTTCCTGTTGGTGGTGGTGGGCGGCTCCCTAACCCTTTACGCCCTGCGCGCCCCGGTGGTGAAAAGCTCGGTGGGTTTTGGCTGGCTATCTCGCGAAACTCTGTTGTTGGCCAACAATATTTTGCTGGTGGTGGTGATGCTGGCGGTGTTGCTGGGCACCCTTTACCCGCTGATTGCCGACGCCCTGGGTTTGGGCAAAATTTCCGTGGGCGCGCCTTTTTTTAATTTGTTCTTCCTGCCGCTGATGGCGCTATTGTGCCTGCTAATGGCGCTTGGCCCTGTGGCCAATTGGAAGCGCAACACCTTTGGTTATTTGAAGTCGCTGTTATTAACACCTTGGGTGGCCAGCCTGGCCCTTGGTGCCCTGATTCCCTGGCTGTATGGCGATACTTATAGCCTGGGGGCCGCTGTGGCCACCTTTATTGCCTGCTGGATAGTGTTATCACTGTTGGCCGACATGGTTTATCGCCTGCGCCATGCGGACACTATTGCCCAGGGTTTGCGCAAACTCAGCCTGAGTTATTACGCCATGGTCATTGCCCATGCCGGTATTGCGGTAACCCTGATTGGCATTTGCTACACCAGCATTTACAGCGAGCACCGCGACTTACGCATGCAGGTAGGGCACAAGGTTAGTCTTAACCATTACGACTTTGTGCTGGAAGAATTACGCAAGGTTCAAGGCCCCAACTATATCGCCGATGAGGCGCACATCAGTGTTTATCGTCATGGCGAATTATTGCGCTACATGCAGCCGCAAAAACGCCGCTATCTGGCCAGCGGCAATACCATGACCGAAGTGGCCCTGGATCCCGGCTTATTCCGCGACCTGTATGTGGCAATGGGTGAACCGCTAAGCGAAAACGCCTGGGCGATGCGTGTGCATGTAAAGCCGTTTGTGCGTTGGATTTGGCTGGGCGCCTTGCTCATGGCCCTGGGGTCGGTACTGGCCGTAGCCGATAAACGCTACCGCAGCCTACGCCGCGAGCAAGCTACAGAGGCTGCGACTGGAGGCTTGGTCCATGAATAAACAGCGCTTGATGTTGTTTATACCCTTGGCGGTGTTTGCGGTGTTGGCACTGTTGTTCTGGCGCGGCTTATCGCTCGACCCCCATGCCATGCCCTCGGCACTGCTCAACAAACCAGTGCCAGCTTTTCGTTTACCGGTATTACCTGCTGCCGAAAACCCTGCCGGTGTCCAAGAGGCAGATGAATCCATCTTCAAAGGGCAGGTGAGCCTGCTCAATGTGTGGGCCACCTGGTGTGTTACCTGTCGTGTTGAACACGAATTCCTCAACCAGCTTAAGCGCGAAGGGGTGACTATTTACGGTGTTAATTACAAGGATGATAGCGCCGCAGCCCAGCAATGGTTGCGCGATCTGCACAATCCCTATGTATTAAGCGTGATGGATGTGGATGGCCGCCTGGGGTTAAACCTGGGGGTTTTTGGCGCACCGGAAACCTATGTGATCGATAAGCAGGGCATTATTCGCTACAAGCACATTGGTGATGTGAATGCCCAGGTGTGGCAGCAAACCCTGGAACCTTTGGTAAAACAGTTGCGTGCAGGCCAATAGGAGCGAGTTTGATCCTTATCAAAAGCCTCTACCCGCTAGTTGTTAGACTGAAACTGTTGAAACAAAACCGGGGGGTGGTTTATGTATATGGATGGCGTAGTGGCGCTCAGTTTGTTAATTGTTATTTTGACCTGTGCCATGATTACTGCGGTGGGTGTATTTGCTTACCGCCATATCAAAGCTGAGTTGGCGTTGGAAGCAAAAAGCAAAACCAAGGCTTGAAAAAAATCCCGCAATAGCGGGATTTTTTTTGGCTTAAAACTGGTATTGGCTAATCAATCAAGGTGCAGCGGTTGCGCCCTGATTCTTTGGATTTGTACAGTGCCTGGTCGGCCTTTTCAATCCAGTTGCGGTGATCGTGCATATGTTCGTTTAATTCGGCCACACCCAGGCTGATGGTAAAACGCACCTCATGGCCTTCGGCAAACACGGTTTGCTTTTCAATGACGCGGCGCAAGCGTTCCGCAATTACACAGGCACCATCGCCATTGGTGCTGGGTAAAATAACCCCGAATTCCTCGCCACCGTAGCGGCCGGCAATATCCAGGTCGCGAATCTGCTCTTTAATCACCCGGCTAACACAGCGAATAGCTTCGTCGCCAACGGTGTGGCCATAGTTATCGTTGATTTTTTTGAAGTGGTCTATATCCAGCATAATCAGGCTGGATGGGTTTTCGTAGCGGTCAAAGCGCTTGAATTCCTGAATCAGGCGCAGCTCCCAGTAACCGCGGTTAAACAGCCCGGTGAGGTGATCGGTACGGCTAAGGTTTTGCAGTTGTTGGTTGGCTTGCTGCTGGGCGATCTTGTTAACCGCTGTGTCTGTTACATCGTAAATAATTACGCAAATATGGTCGACTTCACCACGGGTATTCACTAGCGGAAATATAGTGCTGTTTTGGTACATGTATTCGGCTGTACCAGTAATGGGGCGGTAATGGGGAAAGCGAAACAGGTAAGGGCGCTGCTCCCAGGTGGTAAAGGTGGCATTGTGCAGAATAAATACGGTTTTCGCTTTGTGGCGGAACCACTCTTCCGGTAACTCGGGGAAAATCTTGAACAGGTTGCTGCCCAGCACAGCCTCTGGTGCCTTGCCGCTATGGTTTTGCATGAAACTGTTCCACATTTCAATTTCATAGCGCTGATTCAATACAATCAGTCCAGCATCAATATTCTGCAATATATCCATGTGCCAATGGATATCGGTAAATTTATCAGAGGGTGTCGCAGTGTTCGCCATGTTGACTCGGCTTTAATCCAGCAAATAGTTTAGTTTTTCCACCAGCCCAGAAATGGAATGCTCGGCTATCACCAAGAGCAAATCGCAGTTGATCCGGTGGTTTTCTATAGCGTAGTTGATTTCCACTACCAGGGCTTGTTTCCACTTCATGTTGTTGCTTTGCAATAAATCGGTAATGTTGCAATGCTGGCCCAGCAACATAGGGGGGCCAAAGCTGAACTTGGTGTCCAGTTGCTCCGCCAAGCCTTTTAAGCAAGCGCCATTCAGCACATTGGCGGTATCCATTAAAAGCTCGTTCTGCGCCTGCTCATCGGGAATCCGGTCATATTTAAGCAGTTTGGCCAGGTCATTAAAGTCGGTGCCATGGAATATCAACATAGCCTCACCGGCAATACCGCCGCCAATAAACCCCTGGCACACACCATGTACTACGTCATCCTGATTTTCCCGGTTGAGCGAATGCAGCGCCATGGCGATATCGGTGGGATTTAGCACGCTAACGTTGGGGATGGAAAGCACCACAAAAACATTAAGCAGGCGCGCCAGGCGATCACCCGCTTGGCCCATGGCAACATTGGTGATTTCCTGCAGGCAATCTCTCTGGTCTTCAGTGAGTAAGTAGTCGTGCATAATTCGGAGAGTTATAAGAATCGCGTAAGTTAACTCAAGCTTAGCAGCTATCTGCCAATGTGTAGCAAAACTTAAGCAGCCAAGGCTTAGGTGGCCAAGGCCTGGGAAAATCCTCTTTAAGCTAATTAAGTCATTAAAATATAAGGGTTTTATAGCGCTTTGTTTGAGGCGGAAAGTGTACTACCATGGCCCGCATTCACCAGGGTTAGGCCAAAAATTCGAGCCAGGTCTCAGTTTTGGTTCTGGTCGGATTGGGTCCCGGGTATTTCTGGATTGCCTGAAATAACTGGCCAAATACCACCCCTGGATAATTATTAAACAACAAAAAGGTGATCTGATGAGCAGGAATAACAGCAGATTGAGTCACGCCCGACGCTGGTTAGTGTTAACGGGTTTATTGGTGTTGGTTAGCGCTTGCAGCCGGGAGGATAAGGCGCCAGTTGCGCCCCCGGCAGAGGCTCAGCCAGCGGCAATAAGTTGGCCCGCACCCAGCGATGCTGCCGCCGCGACCTACCTGGCTGAATGTCGCAGCGACTACGAGAAAGTGTTGCAGCAACTGCAACCGCTGCGCGATCCCCAGCAGGCAGTGGCCACCGCCGGGTTATTGGATGCACTCAATGCGGTCGATATCCTGTTAGACAAACAAATGAATCTGGCCAGCCTGTACGCCAATGTGCACCCCAATGCGGCACTGCGCGAACAGGCAGAATTTTGCGAGCAGCAGTTTGTTGCGCTGATCAGCGAGATCAGTCTTTCCCGCCCTATATACGACAAGGTGGCAGCCATTGATGCCAGCCAGTTGGATGCCATAGACCAGCGCTATGTCGAACATATGCTGCAAGACTTTGTTCGCGCCGGTGTCGATAAAGATGAAGCGACTCGCGCGCGCATCAAGCAATTAAATGAAGAAATCAACTTGGTGGGCCAAACCTTTGATAAAAATATCCGCGAGGGTTCACGGCAATTGGTGCTGGATTCTGTCGAGCAATTAAAAGGCCTGCCGCAAGATTATATCGACAGCCACAAGCCCAATGAGCAGGGCAAAATTATTCTCACCACTGCTTACCCCGACTATGTACCCTTTATGCAATACGCGGAAAGCGATGAGTTGCGTAAACAGTTTTATGTGGTTTTCCGCCAGCAGGCATACCCTGAAAATAAAAAGGTGCTACATGAGTTGCTGAGCAAACGCTATGAACTGGCACGTTTACTGGGTTACGACAATTTCTCCAGCTTTATTACCGAAGACAAAATGATCCAGTCGCCGCAAAAGGTGCAGGCATTTATCGATCAGGTCTCTGCAATTGCTGATCCCCGTGCGCAGGCTGAGTACCAACAACTATTGGTGCGCTTACAAAAAATCGACCCCAAAGCCACCCAGGTTGCTGACTGGCAAAAAATCTACATTGAATCCCTGGTAAAAAAAGAAGATTACCAACTGGATGCTCAGGAGGTTCGCCAGTATTTCCATTACGACAATGTGCGTCAGGGAATTTTCGATCTCACCCAGGCAATGTTTGGGATTCAGATCAAACCATGGGCGGCCACCACTTGGCACGAATCCGTGGATGCCTATGAAATTTGGGATGGCGAACAGGTAATAGGGCGCTTTTATTTGGATATGCACCCGCGCGATGGCAAATACAAACACGCAGCAGCTTTTACGATTGTGAGTGGCCTTAAGGATGTGCAGCTGCCCTTGGCTGCCCTGGTGTGCAATTTCCCCGGCGGCGATGGCAGCTCAGGGCTGATGGAACATGCCGACGTTGAAACTTTTTTGCATGAATTTGGCCATTTGCTCCACGCTATTTTTGGCGGAACCAATCAGCGCCGCATTTATTTCTCTGGCATCAGAACCGAATGGGATTTTGTCGAGGCGCCTTCACAAATGCTGGAAGAGTGGGTGTGGGATGCGGAGACACTGGCCACCTTTGCCCGCAATGATAAAGGTGAGGTAATTCCGCCCGCACTGGTGAAAAAAATGGTGGCAGCACGGGATTTCGGCAAAGCTATGTGGACCAAGCACCAGCTTTTTTACGCCGCGCTGTCCCTCGGTTTTTACAACCAAAATCCAGCCGAGCTGGATTTGGATAAGGCTATGGCGCAGATTCAAGCCAAATATTCACCCTTTGGTTATGTGGATGACACCTTCTTTTACACCAGTTTTGGTCATTTAAATGGCTATTCCTCTATTTACTATACCTACATGTGGTCGCTGGTTATTGCCGCCGATATGCACGGCGAATTTGTAAAACAGGGGCTGCGTAACCCCGAGCTATCGCACAAGTATCGCAAAACCGTGCTTGAGCCAGGTGGCACCAAAGATGCGGCGCAGCTGGTGCAGGACTTTTTAGGGCGCCCTTACAGTTTTGATGCTTTCGCGCAGGATTTGTCAGTTCGCTAATATCACGCCGCCCAAGGGCGGCGTTTACAAAGGTGTGTGATATGCAATGGTTTCGTTTGGTGTTGCCCCTGGTGTTGGGCTGTTTGGCCATAAGTGGCTGTGGTGAACGCAAAACCCTGGTGGAGTTGGGTACTGAGCAGCAGGTGTTGCATTGGGGTAATGGCACTGAGCCAGCGGATATAGACCCCCATACCACAACAGGTATTCCGGAATACCATTTGCAAATGGCGCTGTTTGAAGGCTTGGTGGCCAAGCACCCGCAAACCCTGGAAATTATTCCCGCGGTGGCCGAGCGCTGGGATATTTCCGAAGATGGCTTGGTATACACCTTTTACCTGCGCGATAACGCCAAATGGTCAAATGGCGATGCCATGACAGCCGAGGATTTTGTTTTGTCCTGGCAGCGTGCGCTTATGCCGGCGCTGGGAAACCAATACGTTGGTTCGCTTTATGTGATTAAAAATGCCGAAGCTTATTATCGCCAAACCCTGAGTGATTTTTCCGAGGTGGGCATTAAGGCTTTAGATAAATTAACGCTGCAAGTCACCTTGGAAAATCCCACCCCGTATTTTTTACAGTTGCTCGACCATCACAGCCTTTTTCCTGTGCATATCCCCACCTTAAAAAAACACGGCGCCATTGATGAAAGTGCGACCCCCTGGACGCGCCCGGAAAATTTTGTTGGCAATGGGCCTTTTGTCATTAAAGAGTGGACGCCCGCCAAGGTGTTTTCGGTAGTGCCCAATCCCCATTACTGGGATGCGGCCAATGTGCGTTTAAAAGAAATCCGTTTTTATCCTGTCGACCAGGCACTGGTGGAAGAGCGGATGTTTAAAGCTGGCCAGTTGCACAAAACCAATATGATGCCCAGTGAAAAAATACCTGTTTACCGTGCACGCCAGGCTCCGGAATACAAAGGCCAGTTATATTTTGGCACCTACTTTTATTTATTTAATGTCACCGTAAAACCCTTGGATGATGTGCGTGTGCGCAAGGCATTGGCCTACGCCATTGACCGCGAAATGATTACCCAGCACGTTACCAAGGGCGGGCAAATTCCCGCTTACAACTTTACACCGCCAGATACCCTGGGTTACACCGCCAAGGCCAAAATGGAGTACAACCTGGAGCTGGCGCGGCAACTGCTGGCCGAGGCCGGCTACCCGGATGGCAAAGGGTTTCCCACTCTGGAGTTAACTTACAACACCCTTGAAGACCACCAAAAAATTGCCGTAGCCATCCAGCAAATGTGGAAGAAGGCACTCAACATTAATGTCACTCTGCAAAATCAGGAGTGGAAGGTGTTTATCAAAAACCAACAAATGTTGAACTACCAAATTTCGCGCATGGGTTGGATTGGTGATTACGTAGACCCTTACACCTTTTTGGAATTATTTATGACCGGGGCTGGCAACAATAAAACTGGTTGGGGCAGTGCCCGTTACGATGAGCTGATCCGCTTGTCGGCCAGTGCTAAAACCCGCGAGGAGCGTTACGAACTCTTCCAGCAAGCAGAGGCAATATTGGTTGATGAGGCGCCATTCCTGCCGTTGTATAACTACACTACCAACTATTTACTGTCGCCGGATGTGAAGGGTTATTACTCCAATATTATGGATTATCACCCCTATAAATATATGTACCTTGAAGCATCGCGCCAGGAGTAAACAGAATGTGGTTATTTATTCTTAAGCGTACCCTGCAAGCCATACCTGTGTTATTTCTGGTGGTGACCGCCACTTTTTTTATGGTGCGCGCCGCACCCGGCGGCCCTTTTGATGCAGAGCGCGCTGTGCCACCGGAAGTATTAAAACAATTAAATGCCCGTTATCACCTGGATGATCCCCTGTGGAAGCAATATGTTGATTATTTATTCAGTGTGGTGCAGGGCGATTTTGGTCCCTCGTTCAAATACCCCACCCACAGCGTTAACGATTTAATCGCGGCGGGTTTTCCCGCAACCCTGGAGCTGTCGCTCTATGCCATTGTCTTCGCTTTGGTGGTGGGTTTGGCCGCGGGCATTATCGCGGCGTTAAAAACCAACACCTGGCAGGATTATGTCCCCATGTCTGTGGCCATGGTGGGTATTTGTATGCCCACCTTTGTGCTGGGGCCAATTTTATTGTTGGTGTTTGGTTTGTGGCTGGGTTGGTTGCCTGTGGCTGGCTGGGGGCAAATTCCCGGCGATAAAATTTTACCGTCCATTACCCTGGGGGCTGTGTACGCTGCCTATATTGCCCGCATTAGCCGCGGTGGCATGTTGGAAGTGCTATCGCAGGATTACATACGCACAGCGCGCGCCAAGGGCCTATCCAATAGCCGTATTGTGTTGGTGCATGCACTGCGCGGTGGTATTACCCCGGTTATTTCCTATCTGGGGCCGGCCCTGGCGGGATTATTGGCCGGTTCATTTGTGGTGGAAACCATTTTCCAAATTCCCGGCCTGGGGCGTTTTTATGTTACCGCTGCATTCAATCGCGATTACACCATGATTCTCGGCTGCACCATTTTCTTTGCCTTTTTAATTGTGTTGTTCAACCTGCTCGCCGATATAGTGTTGGTATGGCTAAACCCCAAGTTGCGTCAGGAATTGGGAGGGCGTAGTTAATGTTGTTGCGTAAAAATCTGTCGCTTGGAACGCTCAGCGATGTAGAGCAGGGGCGATCACTCACCCAGGATGCCCTGGCGCGTTTGGCTAAAAATAAACTGGCGATGATCAGTTTGTGTATTTTGATTTTTATGGTGCTGGTTGCGCTATTTACACCTTGGATAGCGCCTTATTCTTATGAAGAGCAAAACTTGCAATTAGGGGCATCGGCGCCTTCGGCAGAACATTGGTTGGGCACCGAT
>CAMLRI010000032.1 GCA_946482385.1 uncultured Cellvibrio sp. | reverse complement strand
CCTGGGTGGTGGCGGTTATTTTTACGCCCTATCTCGGGGTAAAAATGCTGCCCGAAAGCAAAAAAGTGCAGGGCGGCCACCAGGCGATTTACAACACGCCGCGCTACAACCGCTTTCGTGAAGTGCTGGAAAAAATTATTGCGCGCAAATGGCTGGTGGCCGCTTCGGTGATTGGCCTGTTTGTGTTGGCAGTGCTGGGCATGGCCCTGGTGAAAAAACAATTCTTTCCCATTTCCGATCGCCCCGAAGTGTTGGTGGAAGTGCAAATGCCCTACGGCACGGCGATAAGCCAAACCAGTGCGGCGGTGGCCAAGGTTGAGGCCTGGTTATTGCGGCAGGAAGAAGCGCGGATTGTGACTGCCTATATCGGCCAGGGGGCGCCGCGTTTTTATTTTTCCATGGGGCCGGAATTGCCCGATCCCTCTTTCGCCAAAATTGTGGTGCGCACCGATAACCAGGATGAGCGCGAAGCATTAAAGCATCGCCTGCGCCAGGCCATTGCCGATGGCCTTGCCCCCGAGGCGCGCCTGCGGGTAACCCAACTGGTATTTGGCCCTTACTCACCCTTCCCGGTGGCCTACCGGGTGAATGGCCCAGACCCGGATAAGCTGCGGGAAATTGCTGCCGAGGTGGAGCGGGTAATGCTGGCCAGCCCGATGATGCGCACGGTGAACAGCGATTGGGGAAGCCGCACGCCCAGCCTGCATTTCTCGCTCGACCAGGATCGGCTCCAGGCGCTGGGGCTGAGCTCCACCACAGTGGCGCAGCAGCTGCAATTCCTGCTGACGGGCATTCCCATCACCTCGGTGCGCGAGGATATTCGCAGTGTGCAACTGGTGGCGCGCGCCGCTGGCGATATCCGCCTGGACCCGGCCCGGATCGGCGATTTCACCCTGGTGGGCAACCAGGGGCAGCGCATTCCCCTGGCGCAGCTGGGCGCGGTTGAGGTGCGCATGGAGGAGCCCATTATGCGGCGCCGCGATCGCGTGCCCAGCATCACGGTGCGCGGCGATATTGACGAGGGTTTGCAGCCGCCGGATGTGTCCACGGCTATCACCCGGCAGCTGCAACCATTAATAGCAAAACTGCCTGCGGGTTATCGCATTGATGAAGCCGGCTCGATTGAAGAATCGGGCAAGGCGACGGTCGCCATGCTGCCCATCTTCCCCATTATGTTGGCGGTAACCCTGCTGATTATTATTTTCCAGGTGCGCTCCATTGCCGCCATGGTGATGGTGTTTCTCACCAGCCCTCTGGGGCTGATTGGGGTGGTGCCCATCTTGCTGTTATTTCAGCAACCCTTTGGTATCAACGCCCTGGTGGGGTTGATTGCTCTATCGGGAATTTTAATGCGCAACACGCTCATATTGATCGGGCAGATCGAACACAACAAAAACGCCGGGCTTGATGCATTCACGGCTGTGGTTGAGGCAACTGTGCAGCGCGCCCGCCCGGTGATTCTGACTGCGCTGGCGGCGGTTCTCGCTTTTATCCCGCTCACGCATTCCGTGTTTTGGGGAACCCTGGCTTACACCCTGATTGGCGGCACCCTGGCGGGCACGCTCCTGACCCTGATGTTTTTGCCCGCCATGTACGCCATTTGGTTTCGGATCAAACCCGGTGCGGCAATTTCATCGCATTAATTTTTAAACGCTGCCTGTACTGCATTGCCTTTAGCTCAATTGCGGAAAAATTTTGAGGTTGAAAAATCATGTCAAACAATTCGGTTCGCATAGTGGTAACGGGAACAGGAATCCTGGGGCCTTTGGGCTGCGGCACAGAGGTGGTTTGGTCGCGTTTATTGGCGGGCCAATCCGGTATCCGAATGTTGCCGGCTGAAGTGGCTGATGGCACAGGCACGGCCATAGGCGGGCAGGTGCCGGGGATGGATATTGACCCCATCGCCGGCTATGACCCGGAGCGGGTGATTGCGCCCAAAGAGCGGAAAAAAATGGATCGCTTTATTGAGTTTGCGCTGGTGGCCGCGCAAGAGGCGCTCGCCCAAGCCGGTTGGCATCCGCAGGATGAAATCCAGCAGCAGCGAACCGCCACTATTATCGCCTCCGGTGTCGGCGGTTTTGGCGCGATTGCCGATGCCGTGCGCACTACTGATGAGCGCGGCCCGCGCCGGTTATCGCCCTTCACCGCGCCTTCGTTCCTCGCCAACATGGCCGCCGGGCATGTCTCCATCGCCCATGGTTTTAAAGGGCCGATAGGTGCGCCTGTGACTGCCTGCGCGGCGGGCGTTCAAGCCATTGGCGATGCCGCGCGATTGATTCGCGCAGGCGAAGCGGATATTGCCATCTGCGGCGGTACCGAGGCTGCAATCCATCGCACCACGCTCGGCTGTTTTGCCGCGGCGCGGGCGCTATCTACCGGCTTTAATGATCAACCGCAACAGGCATCGCGCCCCTTTGACCAGGCGCGCGATGGTTTTGTGATGGCGGAAGGGGCGGGGCTGCTGGTAATTGAGTCGCTCGATCACGCTTTGGCGCGCGGTGCCAAACCCCTGGCCGAACTTGTCGGCTACGGCACCAGTGCCGATGCCTATCACTTAACCGCCGGCCCGGAAGATGGCAGCGGCGCAAAGCGCGCTATGCAGCAGGCGCTTCAGCAAGCGCAAATCGCGCCAGCGGATGTGCAACACATCAACGCCCACGCCACTTCAACCCCTGTGGGTGACCGCGCCGAGTTGGCGGCGATTCGCTCCTTGTTTGGTGTGGGTTCCGGCCTTGCCATCAGCGCCACCAAATCCAGTACCGGGCATTTGCTGGGCGCGGCGGGCGGTATAGAAGCGGTGTTTACCGTGTTGGCTTTGCGCGACCAAATTGTGCCGCCGACCTTGAATCTGGTTAATCCGGATGAACTCGCCAGCGGTTTGGATTTGGTTGGCCCGCAAGCGCGGCCAATGTCAATCACCTACGCCCTTTCCAATGGTTTTGGCTTTGGTGGGGTGAATGCCAGCGTGTTGTTTCGCCGCAGCGACTTTGTGTTGCCGTAAAAATTTTTTATCTTAAAAGTTAATTCAGCGTTTATCTAAACCCAAAAACACGAAAGCCCCGATCTTGCGATCGAGGCTTTTATGTTTGGTGCCCAGGACGACGCACAGGATGTGCTAGTGTCGCGCAAGGCAGGAAGCCGGGAGCGACAAGGACGCAGTCCGTTTTTATCGAAGCCCAGAAACACGAAAGCCCCGATCTTGCGATCGAGGCTTTTATGTTTGGTGCCCAGGAAAGGACTTGAACCTTCACGGCCGGGGGCCACTAACACCTGAAGCTAGCGTGTCTACCAATTTCACCACCTGGGCATTCCCAGCGCATCAGCAGCTGAGGCCGCGCACTATAATTATCGGCCTATAGCTTGTCAACGCTTGGCGGTAATTATTTTGTGTTTATATGGGCGCCAGGATACTGCCGGTGGGTTTGTCGGGCGCTCTGGCCTATAATCCCCCGGTGATTGCCTTTTATTTATGCAGCCAGGCGCCCGGTGCCCTTGGCTTGCCCTCGTAGATATACCTCCCCCGACCTAAAAAAGGACGCCGATTTTGAGCAAGCGTAAATTTCCACCCCGCGACCCTTTTGCGGCCCGCGAAGCAGAAAAGTACGACAACCCCATCCCCAGCCGCGAATACATCCTTGAGCTTTTGGATAGCGCCGACCAGCCGGTGACCCACGAGCAGATGTGCGACATGCTCAAACTCACCAATGAGGATCAGGTGGAGGCGCTGCGCCGGCGCTTGATCGCCATGGCGCGCGATGGCCAGTTGATTAGCAACCGCCGCGATGCCTATGTGCGCCTGGATAAGATCGACGTAGTGCGCGGCCGGGTGCAGGGCCATCGCGATGGCTATGGCTTTGTAATCCGCGCCGACGGCGGCGAGGACATCTACCTGCACAACCGCCAGATGCGCAAAGTGTTCGACGGCGACGAGGTGCTGGTGCGCCTTTCCGGCGAGCAGTATCGCGGCAAAGAGGAGGGCGCCATTGTAGAGGTGCTCACCCGCAACACCTGGCAACTGGCCGGGCGTTTTTACAACGAGGAAGGGGTGCAGTTTGTGCGCCCGGAAAACCCCCGTGTTACCCACGACATTATGATTCCCTTTGGCGGCTACGGCGGCGCCAAGCACGGCCAAATTGTGGTGGCCGAAATTACCCAGCAACCCGACAAAAACCGCTTGCCCATGGGGCGGGTGATCCAGGTATTGGGCGACCATATGGCGCCGGGTATGGAGATCGAATTGGCGATCCAGGCCCATGGTATCCCCAGCGTCTGGCCGGACGAGGTGGTGGCCGAGGCAGCGCAGATACCGGCGGAAGTGCGCGAGGCGGATAAAAAACACCGCGTGGATGTGCGCCACTTGCCCTTTGTCACTATCGACGGCGAAGACGCCCGCGATTTTGACGATGCGGTGCTGTGCGAGCGCCGTCGCGGCGGTTGGCGCTTGTATGTGGCCATCGCCGATGTATCCCACTATGTGCAGGTGGATAGCCCCCTGGACCTGGAGGCCCGCGCCCGCGGCAACTCGGTGTATTTCCCCGATTATGTAGTGCCCATGCTGCCGGAGAAGCTGTCCAACGGCCTCTGCTCGCTCAACCCGGCGGTGGATCGCCTGTGTATGGTGTGCGAGATGACCATCAGCGATGCCGGCCGCATTACCGGCTATGAATTTTACGAGGGCGTGATGCACTCCCATGCGCGCCTGACCTACACCAAGGTGGGCGCCATACTCACCGGCGAGGACGACGAGGCCAAGGCGCTGCGCCAGGAATACAAAGCCCTGCTGCCGCAGCTGGATGCGCTCTACAAACTCTTCCAGTGTTTGCGCACAGCCCGCGACGAGCGCGGTGCTATAGATTTTGAAACCGTGGAAACCCGCATCCTGTTTAACGAGCAGCGCAAAATCGAGCGCATAGTGCCGGTGAAGCGCAACGATGCCCATCGCCTGATTGAAGAGTGCATGCTCTGCGCCAACGTCTGCGCCGCCAAGTTTTTGCAAAAGCACGGCCTGATTGGCCTGTATCGCGTACACGAAGGCCCCACCGAGCAGAAGCTGACCAATCTGCGCGCCTACCTGGCGGAACTGGGTTTGGGCTTGGCTGGTGGCGATAACCCCAGCTCCGGCGATTACCAGCAGTTGCTGCTGCAAATCCAGGGGCGCAGCGATGCCCATTTGATCCAAACCGTCATGCTGCGCAGCCTGCGCCAGGCTATGTACCAAATGGAAAACCACGGCCACTTCGGCCTGGGTTACGACGCCTACACCCACTTCACCTCGCCCATTCGCCGCTACCCGGATTTGCTGGTGCATCGCGCCATACGCGCGGTGATCCGCAGCGAGGAGCCAACCGCCCATGTGCGCCGGGTGGAGGGTGCCAAGCCCATTCCCAAGCGCAAAATTTACCCCTACAGCGTTAACGATATGCTGGTGTGCGGCGAGCAGTGTTCGCGCACCGAGCGCCGCGCCGACGAGGCCACCCGCGATGTGGTGAGCTGGCTGAAGTGCGAATATCTGCGCGACCAGGTGGGTGCGGTTTACGATGGCCATGTCAGCTCGGTGACCAGCTTTGGTTTGTTTGTGGAGCTGAACGATTTGTATGTGGAAGGCCTGGTGCATATCACCTCTCTGCCCCACGATTACTACCGCTTCGACGCCGCCCAGCAGCGTTTGGTGGGCGAGCGCACCCGCCGGGTGTTCGGCCTGGGCGACGAGCTGGTGGTGCGGGTGGTGCGGGTCGACCTGGACAACCGCAAAATCGATTTTGAAATTGAAACCAGCAGCGCTGTGCGCCGCCCTGCCGCCGAGGTTAAACCCAAGGCCGGCAGCAAGGCAGCCAAGCGCGCCGCCAAGGCCGCCGCCGAAGCCAAACCGGGCAAAAGCCGGGTGAAGGAGCGGGTACCTGCGCCAGTGGTGGCAAAGCCGGCGGCTAAACAAGTCGCGGCGGAAACAGCGGCCGCCAAAACGCCCGGGCTTAACAAATCATCTGCGAAAAAAACGGCGGCCAAAGCTCCGGCCGCCAAGGCTGCTGAAACCCAAAAGGCGGCAACTAAAAAAACGGCTGCCAAAAAACCAGCAGCAAAAAAACCAGCAACAAAAAAAGCCGCTGTGAAAAAAACAGCCGCGCCCAAGGCCACTGCGAAAAAAACGGCAGCGGCCAATACATCAACCACCGCTAAAACGGCAGCGGCCAAACCCGCCGCCGCCAAGGCAAAAACCGCCGTTAAAGAGGTCAGCCATGCGCGTAAAGCACAAGATGCTGCATCTAAGGCAGCGCCAACAAAGGTTCGATCAGCAGCGAAGAAAACAGCAAAAGGCGAGGCTGTCGCTACAGCGCCGCAGGCTGCTGCTAAAAAAACACTGGCTAAGGCTAAGAAGAAGGATTAACCGCTGGCTGACGGGCGAAAACCATCAGCTGGAGCCTGGCTTGCAGGTGGAAATTTATCGCGTGCAGGATCGCATCCTGCGCGAGCGCGAAACCCGGGTATCCGAGCGCTGATGCCCAGTATTAATTTTTGATGAGATGCCGGGTTTGAAACACGAACTTATCTATGGCCTGCATTCGGTGCAGGCACTGCTCAAAAGTGCGCCGCAACGGGTGCAGGAAATTTATTTGCTGCAGGGCCGCAACGACCAGCGCCTGCAAAAAATTGCCCATGCCGCCGAGGTGAACGGCATTCGCTGCCAACAGGTGAGCCGCAGCAAGCTGGATGAACTGGTAGCCGATGAAAACCACCAGGGCGCCATAGCCCTGTGCAGCCCCGGCGAAACCTTCGACGAGGCCTGGCTGTTTGCGCTGCTGGATAAATTGGAGGAGCCGCCGTTTCTACTGGTGCTGGATGGCGTAACTGACCCCCACAACCTGGGCGCCTGTATGCGCAGCGCCGAGGCGGCGGGAGTGCACGCGGTAATCGCGCCCAAGGATAAATCTGCCGGCCTAACCCCGGTGGCGCGCAAGGTGGCTTGCGGCGCGGCGGAGGTGCTGCCCCTGGTGCCGGTCACCAACCTGGCGCGCACCCTGAAAAAATTGCAGGAAAAAGGTATCTGGCTGTTTGGTGCGGCGGGCGGTGCCAGCCAGTCGCTGTACCAGTCGCGCCTCACCGGGCCTATTGCGATTTTGATGGGTGCCGAGGGGGATGGTTTGCGCCGTCTCACCCAGGATACCTGCGATCAGTTGATGCATATCCCCATGGCGGGCACAGTGAGCAGTTTGAATGTGTCTGTAGCGACCGGGGTGTGTTTGTTTGAAGCTGTGCGTCAGCGTCAGTCGTCATCATCTTAACCCCCGACAATCTTCAGTAAGAGGAAAAGCCTATGTCTGTGAATTCACTCTGGCGCAGTGCGGCTGTGGCCGCGCTATTGGTAGTGGTAACTGGCTGTGCGCCCAAGGTGGGCAGCCCGGAATGGTGCGAGTCAATCAAAGAGAAACCCAAAGGCGAAATGACCATGAATGAAGCCAAGGATTTCGCCAAACACTGCGTATTTAAATAATGGTTTGTAAAAAACCATTTTGACTCGCCATCCCCCTGCCTGTGGGGCTGCCAGCCGGCACCCCATGGCGCACACTCATCTCACCCCTGTGGTTGCTGTAGGGTATGGTTGCCGTTATGGCTGCTGTTCGTTGCGCGTAAATCTCGCCAGGCTGTCGCCTTCTGCCCCCAGTAGTTCCAGTTCCTCTTCCTCCAGCCGGTAGCTGGCCACCTCGCCCAGGGCGCGGGTAAATTCCTCGGCGGGCGCTGTGCTATCCAGGCAGGCCATGCGGGTGCTCACCAGTTGCCCCAGGTTGAGCTGCTCCCCTTCCAGGCTGTAGGAGCCCATCAAGCGGTTGCAGCCATCGGAGCCGGCAATGCGGTTGGCAGGGCCAAACACTATATGGGCCGCTCGCTCGGGGTTGCTGCCAGCCACGGCTTCGCCACGCAGTTGGGTCAGCTGCCAGCGGCTGTGTAGCAGGGGGTTGGCGGCCTGGGTGTCTGCCGGGGCGCTGGTTGTATTTGGGGCCGCTGTCGCCTGGCTGCTGCTGGTGCCCTGGGTTTCTGGCCCTGCCTGCTTGGGGCTGCAGGCGCTAACCAGCAGGCCCAGGGCGAGGAGCGCGGCCAACCGCAGGGGTGACTGTGGCAACTGGGCTAGTCGGGTATTCAGCGGACGGGGCATCTTGTGGTTCCTTCTATTTATTGATGGGGGCAGGGCAGAGCCGTGATTTCTTGGGGGCTATGACTCTTTATAGACTAGCAAGTTGCGGGCGACCTCCAGGTTTATCTGTTGGGTGGGGTGTTGATGTGCCTGCGTGGCTTGGCCGTTCATTTTTTATCCTTGCATCCCCGGGGGTGAATCCGTAGAATTGCGCACCCCAATCTGGCCGGGGGTGCTGCCTGCCTTGCAGGCAACTGGTAACCGGCCTCTCCTTGTCTCACCGCGCGCGTTCCTAGCAACGGCTTGTGGGAGACTTTAACCCGTAAGGAGCTAACATGCGTCATTACGAAATCGTAGTTATGATCCACCCGGATCAGAGCGAACAAGTACCCGCCATGGTAGAGCGCTACACCTCTACCGTGAAAGCTGACGGTGGCCAGGTTCACCGTTTCGAAGACTGGGGCCGTCGTCAACTGGCCTACAGCATCAACAAAGTGCACAAGGCTCACTATGTTCTGATGAACGTAGAATGTTCCGAAGCTGCTTTGGAAGAGCTGACCACCAACTTCCGTTACAACGACGCTGTACTGCGCAGCCTCGTGATCCGTGAAGATGCCGCCATCACCGAAGAATCTTTCATCCTCAAGGCCGAAAAAGAAGGCCGTGAGCGCAAAGCCCGCCCAGCGCGTGCAGAGCGTCGCGATGATGCTGAAGACCTGTCTGAAGAAGACGGTGTTGACGCCGAAGATTTCGAAGAAGAGCAGGGGGTATAAGCCATGGCACGTTTTTTCCGTCGTCGTAAATTCTGCCGTTTTACCGCTGAAGGCACCAAGCGTATCGATTACAAAGATGTTGAAACCCTGAAAGCCTACATCACCGAAACCGGCAAAATCGTTCCAAGCCGCATCACCGGTACCAAAGCCAAATACCAACGCCAGCTGGCCTCTGCCATCAAGCGCGCTCGTTACCTGGCTCTGATTCCGTACACCGATAGCCACGAGTAATAAGGGGAAACGAGATGGAAGTTATTCTGCTCGATAAAGTAGGTAAATTAGGCGCTATCGGCGACAAAGTTACCGTTAAATCTGGCTACGGCCGCAACTTCCTGCTGCCGCAAGGCAAAGCAGTAGCTGCGACTGCAAAAAACATCGCTGACTTCGAAGCCCGTCGCGCTGAATTGGAAGCGGCTGCCGCTGCCAAGATCGCCGAAGCGACTGCCCGCGCCGAGAAGCTGGCTGCTCTGGAAGTGACTATCGCGGCTAACGCCGGTGACGAAGGCCGTTTGTTCGGTTCTATCGGCACTCGCGATATCGCCGAAGCCATCACTGCTGCCGGTGTTGCTGTTGCCAAATCCGAAGTGCGCCTGCCACAAGGCGTGCTGCGTGAAATCGGCCAGTACGACATCGACGTTCAGCTGCACGCTGAAGTGTTGCAAGCCGTTAAGCTGGTGGTTGTTGCCGAGTAATTGGCAGCGCCCCGAAGCGACCTGGCAGCTTGGCTGACAAGTCGCGCGAAATCGGGCACTATCGACACCCCCTGGGGTAGCGGTAGTGCCCGTTTTGTTTTTACGCCCCGGCAATTCCTTTCTGTTAGTTAAAGAACATAACGCATGATGTCTGAAGCCACTTTTGAGCAACACCTGGCGCAAACCCTTGCCAGCGACCACTTGCCCCACTCCATAGAAGCGGAGCAATCGGTACTGGGCGGGTTGATGCTGGAAAACAACCGCCTCGACGCCGTGCTGGAAGTGGTTTCGGAAAACGATTTTTATCGCCAGGATCACCGCGTCATTTTCCGCATGATGCTCAACCTGCAAGAGGCAGGGCAGCCGCTGGATGTGATCACCCTGTCCGAGGAGCTGCACAAGCACGACCAGCTGGAGCGGGTCGGTGGCCTGGGCTACCTGGTGGAGATGGCCAACAACACCCCGAGCGCCGCCAACATAGTCGCCTACGCCAAAATTGTGCGCGAGCGCTCAACCCTGCGCCAACTGATCGACGCCGCCCAGGAAATTAGCAAGTCGAGCATGAACCCGGCGGGGCTGGATTCCGACGACCTGCTGCAACTGGCGGAAAAGCGCGTGGCGGAAATCGCCGAAGATCGCCCCAAAGAGGGCGGTTTGGTGGGGGTGAACGACATCCTCAAAGCCACAGTGCAAAAGATCGACGAATTGTTCCGCTCCGGCAGCGATGTGACCGGCGTGCCCTCCGGCATTGCCGACCTGGATCAGCGTACCTCCGGTTGGCAGCCGGGCGAACTGATTATCCTCGCCGCCCGTCCCTCCATGGGTAAAACCGCCCTGGCGCTCAACTTTGT
>CAMLRI010000031.1 GCA_946482385.1 uncultured Cellvibrio sp. | reverse complement strand
GTTTATATCGCGATTGGTAAATTTCTTTTATCGTGCCGAGGCCCATAGACAAGGTAGGGAATTTCCAGTAATCCGGCATCAACCAGGTGTGTGGGTATGAGGAAAGGCCGCCGCCGTTGACTTCGCGGCGGAAATTATCCAAATGCGTTTCGTTCAGGCGGCCCTCAACATAGGAACGGGCATACATACCGGGAGAAACGTGGCCCTGGAAATAAATCAGGTCGCCGGGAGTATCGCCGTCATTGCCGCGGAAAAAGTGGTTAAAGCCCACATCGTACAAAGTGGCAGAAGAGGCGAAGGAGGCAATGTGACCACCCAGACCTTCGTCGTTGTCGTTGGCTTTCATCACCATCGCCATAGCATTCCAGCGAATGATGGAGCGAATTTTGCGCTCCAATGCGACATCGCCGGGCGACTGGACTTCTTTGTCGACGGGAATGGAATTGCGATAGGGAGTCTGGATTGAGGAAGGCTGTTCAATGCCATGATTAACGGCGGATTCGGACAGGGCTTTCAACAATTCTGCGGCGCGGTCTTTACCCGCGTGACGTACAACTGACCGAAGGGCATCCAGCCACTCTTTTGTTTCTATGGCATCGATATCGTGTTGCATTCAAATCTCCTCAACCATGTGCACTGGGCACATATCAACCAAGCAGTAGTCAATTAACTGGATTTGTAACCGGCGCGCCGCCGGCTCTCAATTCAACGAAGAACCAAAAAATCTCTTCAATTTCAGTGAGTTATGACCAAAAGTTCCTTTTGAGGTGGGCAAAAAAATCCACGAATTCTTACACAAGCGGGAATTTTTTACCAGCCCTGGGGGATTTTGGTAACACCCCATGGGGGCACAGAAACAGTGCAAAACGCCCCTTACCGGCGCTTTCATTGGCTTGGTAAAAGGCAGTTTGCGATGGGGGTCGCATTATTACCCGAAGTTTTGCTTTTCACCAACAACTAAAAAGTAAAAAACACGATAATTTTCAATGACTTTGCACCAAAAGAAAGCGCATTTTTGGCAATGCACCAAAGGCCGGCACCCTAGGGTATGGGGTAGGCATCCTGAGCCGCTTTGTAGGCTGGCAAATCCTCAATCAAGCTGTAGGCATCCTCATCCGGCAACGGGCGAGTCACGAACCATAGGCGTTGATTTTTTTGCAGAAACTGCGCGCGATATTGCGCACGCAAAGACTCGGGAGTGATTTGCTCTACAGCCGCAGCAAGTGCCTCAACACGCGCAAATTCGTAATCACCCAACAGGATAGATTGCCAATAGCGCTGCGCCTGCTCAGACAGGGAACGGGCCGGCTCGCGCAGCTTCTTCACCAGTGACTCCTGATTGACGCGAAGGTTGTCGGCAATACTAGCCTCCTGCGCTTCGAGGAAATGATTAATTTCATCCACCAATTGCGCCTCAGTCGCCACCGGTGACTGAACCACCAGCAAGCTCGCGTCCAATTGCCGCAGCGGCATAGGTACTGCAGCCACTATGTAGCCCAACTGTTTTTCGGTGCGCAATTGGGTATAAAACAATGGCTTGATAATTTGCTGCAGCAATTGCATGTGTGCGCTGACATCAATTTGTGGCGATGAGGCCGGGATCAGCAATTCCACCAAAGCATCGCTGTGATCAATGGGATAGTGATACAGCCAGGATTTGGTTGCCATTTTGGACAAGCCCAGGGCTTTGGCGGGGGGCATTTCCCGACCTGTCTGGCGTTTAAGCAGCGCGTGATCCAGTAACACCGCCAACTTGAGCGCCTCCTGGCGGAAATAATTGCCGTACACCAACATATCCATTTTGGCATCTAACAACATATGCTCGGCAAAACGCTGCAGGGAGGGGTAATCCACCTGCTCCAAGGCAGCAATCAAACTGCGGTCATCCCATTGCGGGTCCAATTGCAATGCAGGTATCTGCTGCAACATCACCAGGTAAGGCAAGTTTTTGTTGCGATTGCGCCACTCGCGCAGCAGTTTTTGTTTCACCACTTCAAAGCGTTCGGCATTCAAACGGGGTTCAACCAAAGCTCCAACCCAGCGATTGAGCAACAAACTTTGGCGCGATGAAAAACCGCTGATTTGCAACTCAAAACCGCGGGCGTTGGCGTTGAACCCATAATCAATACCCGCCTGCTTAGCGGGATAAGCAAATTCGGTTAACTGATCATTAATTAAAGCGGCCAATAATTGCGCTTGCGCGGCTGCTTCGACACTGGCCGCCACCAGGGGCGACTTAACCAAGACTTGCAACACTGCCTTGGGCTGATCGAATTGGTAATCCTGGGCATACCACACCCGCGCATTGCGATCTTTAAAAATCAACTGGGGCTTTTGCTCTGCTTCAACATCTACCTGCTCCAGCATAGAGTTGGATTTGACAGTTAAGCGGCGCGGCAAAAACGGATTGCGCTCCGGCAATTGCAGCTCCTGCTTAACCACCGGTTTTAAATCCAACATAGGGGCAATACTTTGGCGCACTGTGTAAGGAGCGCTGTAGCGCTGACTGATGCGGAATGGCTGAATTTCCGGCGCCATCAGCACCAAAAACAGATTGTCGCTGCGCAAATAATTGAGCGCACGGCCTATCAATGCCTCATCGAAACCGCCATACCAATATTGGTTGCGCAACAATTGGGCGGGCGGGTAATCGAACATAGCTTCCGCTAATTGCCGCGCTGTTTCCATGGGTGGCTGCTTTTCCTGAAAATGGAATTGCATACCGGCAATGTCCTGCAGCTCTGTGTAGCGCCAGGCGCTGATGCCTCGATTGCGCAATTGTTCTATCACGTAAAAAACCAAAGGGACTAATTGCTCCCGGGCTTTTACACCGCGCGGGGTTAAATCCAGGGTCAATTGAAACAGGGCGTCGTGGCGACTTTTCAGAATAACACCAGCACTGACGGCATCGGCCCAACCCAAGCGTTTAAGAAATGACAAAAGACTACCCTTGCCTTCGTGTGCCAGTATCTGGGCAATATAATCAAAGGGTTTGCGGGCGTAATAGTTTGTATCCAGCGCGATGGGAAAATTAAAGGAAAGCTGGCGCAAGTCGCGCTCTGGCTGTATCTCTACACTTAAGGGTAAGCGGCCAGGCTCAAAGAGCGGTGGATACTCGCCCGCCACCGCCAAATCGCGCTGCGGCACCTGGGCAAAACGCGCACCAACCCAAGCTTGCAACTGATCCAAACCTTCGCGCCCCACTACCACCAGGGTCATTAATTCAGCGGAGTAATGGCGCTCATAAAAAGCCAACAACTCATCGCGCAGCGAACCTGCACTGGGATCTGCCAGAGTTTGCAAATTGCCCACCGAAAACTTGGCGCTAGGATGCTGGGGATTGATGAGCTCGCGATAGACTTCCCATTGACGACGACCATCGTCTTTTATTTTGGCCACAAACTCCGCATGCACTGCCTGGCGCTCGCGCTCGACGTACTCGGGGGTGAACAGGGGTGCGATAAAAAACTGGGCGAACCTATCCAGGGCGGGTTCTAACTGCGCCGGGTCTATATCAAAAAAATAGGTAGTATTTTCTGCCGCTGTGTAGGCATTAAAACTGCCACTGTGTTGGGCAATAAAGGCTTGGTAGGCGCCGGCTTCAGGATATTTTTGGGTGCCTAAAAAGAGCATATGCTCCAAAAAATGCGCAAGGCCTTCGCGCTCCGGCGGATTTTGATTGGCGCCCACCTGTACGCTCAGCGCGGCTGCAGCTTTAGCGCTTGCCGGGTCGGACACCAGGAGTACGCGCAATTGGTTTGGCAGCACCAAATAGCGATAGGCGCGCTGGTCGCGTTCGCTTTTTACCAGAGGGAAATAGTGGATAGCCCCAGCCGATGAACTGGAGGATGCCTGCTGTTCACTTGCCGCGGCGGAGCAACAAAAAAACCAACCCAGCAACAAGCTGGCAAGCGCCGCTGATGTTGAACTCTTTAGCGCCAAATACCGGTTAACCATAACTTACTCACTTGTAAGCCGCCCATCTGCCAACGGCTGTCAAGACAACTTCTTTTGTAACACATAGCAGTAGACCCCATCCTGCTGCGCAGCGCCAACCAACACCTGGCCGCTCAGCTGCGCATAGGCGCGGAAGTCGCGCCAGGAGCCTGCATCGGTTGCCAGCACCCGTAACAGCTCACCTTCGGCCAGATCGCGCAGCGCCTGCTTGGCTTTAAGCAGCGGCAAAGGGCAGCGCAGACCGCGGGCATCTACTTGCTGCTGCACACTGCAATGACAGCAGTGGATAAAATCCTCGTTCAACGCTTTGGCCTCTTGCTTCACCACATCAAACCGGGCTGATACTGCCCCAACCAAACTTAACCAACCTTGGCCGGGGCAAAGGACACCCGGCAACTTTATTTGCCCTGGTGGGCGAACCTGACCCCAAAGGCAGGGTCTCAGCAGGTTGCTAACCTAGTCTTTAAACGCCAAAAAGGCTAGAGTGAGCGGCTTTTTTTTGCCGTGCCCGGGCACTGCCCAAGCCCGCCGTCGGGCGCAAACCTGTATCACACCTAGCTTTCCAGGAGCTTGTACAAACTGTGTTCAATCTCGCCCTTGCTCGCCCCCTGCCCCTTCTGTTTAGCCTGATGGCCTGCCTGATGGGCGCCGCCAATAGCCATGCGGATGTTGAATTACCCGATCTGGGCGACACCAGCTCTGTGACTATTTCACCGCAGCAGGAGCGGATTTTAGGGCAGCAGTGGTTGCGCGCTTACCGCAGCCAGGTACCCACCTCTTCCGACCCTCTGGTCATCAGCTATTTGGAACAATTGCTGGAGCGTTTGCTGCCCTACAGCCAGTTGGAGCGCAAACAAATAGAACTGGTGGTGACTGAGAACAAAACCCTCAATGCCTTTGCCGTGCCCGGCGGGGTAATTGGGGTGCATACCGGCCTGCTCAACTACGCCAAAAGCGAAAACCAGCTGGCGGCCGTACTGGCGCACGAACTGGGCCACCTGAGCCAACGCCACTATGCGCGCCGCCTGGAAAGCGAAAAAAATATGATGATGCCCATGCTCGCCGGCATGCTTACCGGCCTGGTGCTGGCCGCCAACAGTAATAGCGATGCAGGCATTGCCACCATTATGGGCACCCAGGCCGCCGCCCAGCAGGCGCGCCTGAGCTTCAGCCGCCAAAACGAGCAGGAAGCGGATCGCATTGGTATGCAAACCATGATCGAAGCGGGCCTTGACCCTTACGCCGCATCGGAAATGTTTGAGGAAATGATGCGCGCCAATCGCCTGAATCGCCGCCCACCGGAATATTTGCTGACCCACCCGGTATCTGAGCGCCGGGTGGCCGACGCGCGCAACCGCGCGATGAAATACCCGCGCAAAGCCGTTGAGGACAACCTGGAGTATCAGCTGATACGCGCACGCATACGCGCCGATTTTGAAGAGACACCGCAGCAGGCCGCACGTATGTTTAAAAGCGAACTGGACAAGGACAGCGAATACCCGGATGCCAGCCGCTACGGCTGGGCACTGGCGCTGAGCAAAGCCAGCCAATTCGACGCAGCGCGCGATGCCCTGGCACCCCTGCTGCAAAAAGACCCAACGCGGATTAGTTACCAGATTATGCGCGCCGATATTGAGATAGCAGCCGAGCGCCACAAGGCAGCGCTGGATATTCTCGCCGAACAGCTCAATAAACACCCAGACCACTACCCACTGCAGGTGCGCTATGCCGAGGCGCTGATGAAAGCCGGCAGCTATAAAGAATCTGCCGAAATTCTCGACCGCTTATCGCGCAAACGCAGCGATGATGACTATGTGTGGTATCTACTGGCGGAGGTGAACGGCCTGGCGGGCAATATCCTCGGTGTGCACCAGGCACGGGCTGAATATTTTATTTTGAACGGTGTTTACGACCGGGCCGCTATCCAGCTGCGCCACGCCCTTAAACTCACCCAGGGCAACGCTTATTTAACAGCACTGACCGAAGAGCGTTTGAAATATACCGAGGCGCAAATGCTCAACCGCGGATTTTAACTGAGGGGATTGGGCTTAACGCTCCTCCACTTGCTTGATCCAGCCCGATTCAACCAACCACTGGTCGGCATTGTTCAGCGCCATGGGGCGGCCGATAAAATAGCCCTGGGCTTCATCGCAACCCATGCTCGACAAACGCTGCAACAGTTCTTCGTTTTCCACGCCCTCGGCAACCACCGTTAAACCCAGGTTATGGGCGAGATGGATGGTTGAATTAACAATCAACTCATCCTGTAAATCCTCCAGCATATTGCGCACAAAGGAGTTGTCGATCTTCAGGGTTTGCACTGGCAAGCGCTTGAGATAAGCCAGGGATGAATAGCCAGTGCCGAAATCGTCGATGGATAAATGCACCCCCAACTCATGCAGCTGCTGCAAAATGCGCAGGGCGCGGTTGGGGTCCGACATGATTGAGCTTTCGGTAATTTCCAGCTCCAGGCGCGAGGGCGGCAACTGGTACTTAATCAGCAGGCGCTCTACCAGTTTGGGAATGTTTTCATCCATTAAATTGCGCGCCGATAAATTCACCGCCACGCTCAAGCTGAGCCCCTGTATTTGCCATTGGCGGCACTGGGCGATGCTTTTTTCCAACACCCAAGCCGTAAGCGGGTGGATCAAACTGGTAAATTCGGCGATGGGGATAAAATCGTCCGGTGGTACAAAGCCCAATTCGGGATGTATCCAGCGGATTAACGCCTCAAAACCATAACAGCGCCGCTCATCCAATATCACCTTGGGTTGAAAGTACAGGCACAACTGGTTTTCGCGAATAGCGCGTCCCAATTCGCTCATCATGGCCAGGCGCTTGGGCGAGTGGGGATCGGCATCAGCACTGTAGATCGACAAGCCCAACATCTGGGTTTTGGCGTGATACATGGCGATATCGGCATAGCGCATTAAGGTGTGGCAGTCCTGCGCTTGATGGGGAGAAATGGCAATGCCAATACTGGCGGCCATTTGGGTGCAAAACACCCCCAGGTCAAATTCCTGAGCCAGGGCATCGAGCAAGCGGTGGCCAAAAACCACCGCTTGGTGAGTGCTGCGAATACGCGGCAAAAACACCGCAAATTCATCGCCCCCCAGGCGCGCTACTGTGCCTGGCACTTCGGCCATTTCCGCCGCCAATCGCGGCCCCACCATTTGCAGCAGGCGATCGCCCACATTGTGGCCGAGGGTGTCATTAATTTCTTTAAAACGATCCAAATCGATTAACAATAGCGCACTGATTTGCTCACCGTTGCGCTGGGCAAAACACTGCTCCATATCCTGGTACAGTTTTTCGCGGTTGGGTAAACCTGTGAGGGAGTCATGCAAGGATTGGTAGCGCAGCTTTTCTTCGTAGCGGCGGCGGGCAGTTATATCCTTGGTGGTACCCCAGACTCGCTTGAGGTAGCCATCCTCCACTATGCCCGTGCAGGAGATTTGGAAATAAAATTTTTTGCCATTAGGGTCCACGCGGACTATGTCGTGATCCACCATTTGGTAATGGTTGCCGACGAACGCATCCAAATCGAAAAGGTAATTGCTGGAGCCGCTCTCCATCAGGCCCATGCCCAACACATCGTCGATGGACTGGGCACCTAACATTGCCAGCAATACCTTGTTGGCCTCGACCAACTGTGCGCCCTTGGCAATTTGCTCCGCCTGCTTGGCCAGGGGAAGGCGGATGTCCACCATGGGACGCATATCGAAACACCAGATGGCCTCAGAGCTGTTGGTGATAAATGCTTTGTAACTTGCCTCGCTTTCCTGCAGGGCGGCGCGGGCATATTTTTCGCGCGATAAATCCTGCAGCTGTACCAACACCCGCTCAAAGCGCCCCTGGCGATCCTTAATCGGCAAAAAGCTGGCATCCAGGTAGAGATTGCGATCCCCCAGGAAACGATTGTTGTGGATGCTGCCGAGGGAATAATGCAGCTCGAAGGAGGCGACCTCACCGCGCTGGTAAACCGCTGCCACCTGGGTTTGCAAATCCACCTGACGCGACAACTGGCGATCGCGCAATAGCGAATAATGGCCAAGGGTGGCGTTCATCTGCCGCGGCGACAACATCAACAGCTGTTCGCAGGCGGCATTGAAGTAGAGGACTATGCCCTGGTTGTCGGTGATAAAGCAGGGAATGGGGCTGTCGGCCAACAGCCCGGATAGAAACTGTGCAGCATAGTCAGCATCCGGCTCGGCGAGTCCGTGATCGGCTGGATTCCCTGGTGTATTCGGATGACGCATATTGTCGAATAGGCCACAAAAGCTATTTGAACTCCAAGTGTAGCCAATAAATTCGACCCGGCTTTTAGCCGTGAAAGATAATCGTTCTTAAGCGCCAAAATGTGAACCAATGCGCCAAACAGCCAGACTGTAACACCGGGGCTGGCCACCTGTAGAACTCAATAATGCGGCGGCCGCTCATCCACCAGGCCGCCCTCCCCCTGGGATGGCTGACGCGATACATCATTGAGCCGCTCTGCCAGCATCCGCAGCTGCTCTTTTATCAGCAACAGCTCGCCATCCTGGCGCACAACCACCTCATTAAGCTGGTTGATAGTGTCCTCCTGAAACGCCACGCGGGTTTGCAGGTCGATTAACGCCTCTTCCAGAGTATTCATTTAACACACCTCCAATAGGTTATAAGCCGCATTTACCAGGCGCACTGCCCGCTCATCAATTAACAGCCCTTGCCCCATGCGCTGGGTGACATAGCCAAAGCCCAGCTGATGGTCAGGATCGGCAAACCCCACACTCCCCCCTGCCCCCGGGTGGCCAAAAGCCCGGGTGCCGCGGCCGTAGCGACAATCGGCGCGGTCGGCTTGCGATAGCATAAAGCCGTGACTAAAGCGCAGCGGCAATCCCAGCACCTGATCCTGGGCAAAGGTTTGCTCCTGCCAGCACAACGGCAAGGTTGCCACATCCAACAGCCCCTCACCGCCATTGGCCAGGGCGCCGTATATGCGCGCCAGGGCAGCGGCATTGGTGTGGGCATTGGCGGCGGGAATCTGGGCCTGGCGCCATTCGCGGGTGTTGGTAGCAGTCATCAGGGTAATAGGATTGGAAAAGGCGCGATTGGTGACCCCGCGCGGGTCGGCCTTCATGATCTTGCCCAGGGCAAGGCTATCGGCGCCATTGGATTGCAAGGGCAAACCGGCGGGGCGCTTGAGCGGGCCAGTATCCGCCACCGTCTGCAACAGCGCATCGGGCACCCCAAAATGGCAATTCACCCCCAGGGGGCGGGCGATTTTGTCCTGGAAATAATCATTAAAACTGGGGTAGCCACTGGCGCGCCGCACCAGCTCGCCCAGCATCCATCCGTATATAAAGGGGGAATACCCCTGCCCTTCCCCGGGCTGCCACCAGGGCGTTTCGGCGGCAACTGCATCGACCATCGCCGGCCAGTTAAAAATCTGGTCATTGGCGATATGGGCATGAAAGGCCGAAAGGCCGCTGCGGTGGCTAAGTAACTGCCGCAGGCTAATGGCCTGTTTATCCCCCTGGGCAAACTCGGGCCATAGTTCGGCAACCGGCTGATCCAGCTTGAGTTTGCCTTCGGCCACCAACTGCAACACGCAGAGCGCCACCAGCCCTTTGCCCGAGGAAAACACATTCACCAGGGTCGATTCCTGCCAGGGCTGGGCTGCAATGCCCGCCAATTTATTGGAGCGCACCCCCGCCCAAATATTCACCACCAGCTCACCGCGATGGTAAAGCGCCGCACCGGCACCCTCCTCGCCCTGGCTAAAATTCGCGGCAAAGGCATCGACAAAAGGCTGCCAGTGCGCCGACCATTGGCCATGTATCTGCATGGAAATCACTCACTGCTGAAAAATTGGGGCGCATTCTAGCAGCCCCCAAGGGTAGAATTCGCCGCATTTGCCGATGAGGTATTGGTAACAATGAGGTGTCTATGACCAAAGACAAAAACTCCCGCTTGGTGTACTCCACCGAGACAGGCCGCATCAAAGAGGAAAAACCTGCCGCAAGCATCCCCCAGGGCGATGGCATAGTGCGCATCCGCCGTGAAACCGCCGGGCGCAATGGCAAAGGGGTTACCACCATAAGCGGCCTACTCTTGGAAGAGGCCAAACTCAAAGACCTGGCCAAGGCGTTAAAAGTGGTTTGCGGCGTGGGCGGTTCGGTGAAGGATGGTGTGATCGAAATCCAGGGCGACCAGCGCGACAAGGTGAAGGCCGAACTGGAAAAGCGCGGTTTTACCGTCAAGCTGGCCGGTGGTTAAAGCGTGGACGACTTTCCCTTTGATCCTTATCTGCTGAAGGAACTGGTATCCACCGTGATGCCTTATGGCAAGTACGCCGGCCATGTGATTGCCGATATCCCCGAGCACTACCTGGTGTGGATGGCGCGCGAGGGTTTCCCCAAGGGCAAGCTGGGGCAATTGCTGGCCCTGATGTACGAGATACGCCTAAACGGTTTGGAGCCGCTATTGAACCCGCTGCGCCATCACTAGCTGGATATGAACACC
>CAMLRI010000030.1 GCA_946482385.1 uncultured Cellvibrio sp. | reverse complement strand
AAACCGCGACGAAGCGGTAATTATGGATGCCGCCACCCGCCGCAACCTGGAGCTGGACACCAACCTTAATGGCGGCGATGAGCACACCCTGTTTTGGGTGCTTAACCGCTGCGCCACCAGCATGGGCAGCCGCTTGTTGCGCCGTTGGTTGAACCGCCCCCTGCGCGATATCCAACTGCTGCGCCACCGCCAGGGCGCTATTGCCGAACTGCAACAGAATTACGCCTTTGAACTGGTTAACGGCATTCTTAAGCGGGTGGGCGATATGGAGCGGATTCTGGGGCGACTGGCGCTGCGCTCGGCGCGCCCCCGCGACCTGTCGCGGCTGTTGCTGTCCCTTGCCACCTACCCGGAGCTGCAAGCGGAACTGGCCAACAAACAGGCACCGCAATTGCGCCTGCTGGCCGCGCAGATTTCCACCTTTCCGGAATTGGTGGATTTACTGAGCCGCGCCATTATTGAAAACCCGCCGGTGGTGATCCGCGATGGCGGGGTGATTGCCGAAGGTTATGATGCCGAGCTGGACGAGCTGCGCAATATCAGCACCAATGCCGGCCAGTATCTGGTCGACTTGGAAACCCGCGAGCGGGAGCGCACCGGCATACCCACCCTTAAGGTGGGCTACAACCGCATCCACGGCTATTACATTGAACTCACCAGCGCCCAATCGGAAAAAGCACCGGCTGATTACATTCGCCGTCAAACCCTGAAGAACGCCGAGCGCTACATCACTCCCGAGCTGAAGGCTTTTGAAGATAAGGCCCTTTCCGCCCAAAGCCGCGCCCTGGCACGGGAAAAAGCGCTCTACGAAGACCTGATCGACCAACTTAACCAACAGCTGATTCCCCTACAGGATTCCGGCGCCGCCGTAGCCGAGCTGGATGTGATTGCCACCCTGGCAGAGCGCGCCGATGCCCTGGGCTTTTGCCGCCCGGAATTGAGCGAAGCGGCGGGGATCGAGATTAGCGGTGGCCGCCACCCGGTAGTGGAGCAGGTCACCAGTGCCCCCTTTGTACCCAACGACCTGGTATTTAGCCCCCAGCGCCATATGCTGATCATCACCGGCCCTAACATGGGCGGTAAATCGACCTATATGCGCCAGGCGGCGCTGATTACCCTGCTGGCTCATGTGGGCAGCTTTGTTCCCGCCCAAGCAGCGCATATTGGCATTGTCGATCGTATTTTTACCCGTATTGGTTCATCCGACGACCTGGCCGGCGGCCGCTCCACCTTTATGGTGGAGATGACCGAAACCGCCAACATCCTCCACAACGCCAGCGAGCGCAGCCTGGTGCTGATGGATGAAATTGGCCGCGGCACCAGCACCTTTGATGGCCTATCCCTGGCTTGGGCCTGCGCCAAACACCTGGCGGAAAAAGTGCGCGCCTTTACCCTGTTTGCCACCCATTACTTTGAAATCACCAGCCTGCCGGAAACTGTGCCGGGCATAGTCAACGTGCACCTGAATGCCACCGAACACAAAGACAATATTGTGTTTTTGCACAAGGTACAGGAGGGGCCAGCCAGCAAGAGCTACGGCCTGCAAGTGGCCAAGCTGGCCGGTATTCCCGCCGATGTACTGGATGAGGCGCGGGCACAGTTGCATCTGCTGGAAAATGGCGAGCATCCCCACGCGATCAAAGCACCAGCCATGGCAGCCACCACCCCAACACCCCAGGCAAACAGCGCCACACAGGAAACAGCCGCCGGCTCGCCCCTGCAATCCGGCTTATTTGATGCGCTGCCCAATCCCGCGCTGGATGCACTGAAAAAAATCAACCCGGACAACCTTAGCCCGCGCGAGGCACTGGAGCAGCTGTATCGCTTAAAAGAGCTTTATGCCAAAGGAAAATAGAGTTTAAAAAGAACAATTCTCAGTTAAGGGTTTTCACAATAAATTGCATCAGGCCAAGTAGAACTCTGGCGGATAAAAACCTACCCAAAGCGGCTTTGGCTGTTTAGAATGCGCGCCTCTGTTAAACTCGCACGATTGAATTGGCTAACTTCTGGAGTCTCCTATGACGTTTGTAGTTGGGGAAAACTGCATCAAATGTAAACACACAGACTGTGTAGAAGTCTGCCCTGTGGATTGCTTTTACGAAGGCCCCAATTTTTTGGTGATCCACCCGGATGAATGTATCGACTGCGCCCTGTGCGAACCCGAGTGCCCGGTGAATGCCATCTTCTCGGAAGACGAGCTGCCCGAAGACCAGGCCGTATTCCTGGAGCTGAACGCCGAGCTGGCGCAGGTATGGCCCAATATCACCGAAATGAAAGATGCCCCCGCCGACCACGCCGAGTGGGATGGCGTGCCCGGCAAGCTGCAGTATCTGGAGCGTTAATTAAACCTCCCCCAAAAAACCGCGCCCAGGCGCGGTTTTTTTATACCCCGGGTAACCTGTCCTTCCTATAGCCAGACTTTCTGTAGCCTGTAGCTAAATTTTCTATAGCTAAACTTTCTATCTATAGCCAAACTTCGCCAAACAAAACGCTGAAATAACCTTTTGTTCCATAAGGGCAAAATTGCCCCCTATGGCTGGCGAAACACCTGCCTGTGCTACACTCAACCTTGATTTTGACCAAGCGACACCCAGTAAAAAACACATTAATAAAGAGGATGCAGTATGGGTATTCAAGACAAGGCTTATAGCGAAAAACGCGATTTTATCCGCATGAAAATCAGCGCCCCGCTCAATGCCAGGCTTGCAGTCGACAAGGAAGTGATTGAAGGGCTGTGCCGCGATTTAAGCGGCGGTGGCATGCAGGTAGAAACCCGCACCCTGATTCCGGTAGGCACAGAGCTGGAGGTGGAAATCAGCTCTGATCATGGCCACAACCCAACCCTTAAAGCCAAAGCCAAGGTGGTGCGCGCCAACAGTAGCGACGACTTGCAAGTCATGCTGGGCTTGGAAATTTTGCAGGTCATCCCCTAACCCTATCCATACGGGCGCCGCTAGTTGCAGCGCCCCTATTCATTTTATTGCCTAGTCGCTTCCCGCTAAAAATCGTCTAACTCAAAACTATCCTCAGCGCCAAAATCATCGTTCACCTCACCGTTGTTAATCAGGTAGGCGCGGCGCTGCAAGTAGGCATCGCGGATAAAGGTGTAGCGATCCCCGCTAATGCTTTCTTCCAAGGGCAACAAACCGGCGCGGGTATTCAACAGAGAAACGCCCAACACAGTGTTGTCCGTTGGCACATGGTCTATGTAGCTGGTGGGGTTGGTGAACCAATCCACCGGCTTCGCCAAACCATCGCGCAGGGTACTTGGCCCCAGGAAAGGCAACACCAGGTAAGCACTGGATTCGTAGCCCCACACCGCCAGGGTCTGGCCAAAATCCTCGCGCTCATCGGCGGGCAAGTTCATGTATTGGGCCACATCCAGCAAGCCACCCAAGCCCAGGGTGGTATTCACCAGCAAGCGCCCCGAATCGTGGGCGGCACCGCCAAACTTGCCCTGCAGGGTGCCGTTAAGGATGCTGGGCACCTCCAGCACATTATTGAAAATATTGCGCACACCCACTTCCAGCGGGTCGGGCATCAGGGCGCGATAGGTAACTGCCAGTGGGCGCAAGGTGTACTTATCCACCACTTCATTAAAGGCAAACACCTTGCGGTTAAATGCCTGCCAGGGATCGGCACTTTGCTCATCCTGCACCTCTGGCGCATCCCCATCGGCCATGGCCGCCGCTGGTGTTGCGATAACAGCCAAGGCCAGCAAACCGCCGGCCCAAGCGCGATAAGACGGTAAGCCCCTAAGGCCACAAGCCTCTAATACCCTAAAAAGTTTCATGGAAATCCTTGCGATAACACTGACGATAATAAAAGCCCCAATGGGCAGCCTGATCAATGACGGGCGCCACTCTACCCAATAGCCCCACCGCCAACAACTAGCAAACGTCAGCTGCTGGGTTCGGCATATAACAATCCACCCAACACATACCTCCTGCGTTCCGCCCTTTTTTTACGCCATGCGCCTCAGACAATACGGCCGACTTACCCCCCTGCTGTCATCTAACCGCCACCAAACTGCAACCAAACTTTCATTTTTCTGTAGCCCAAGCTTCACATTTGTCATCAAAGATAGCACCCACAAATGCGGGGTAACCGCGTTGGCCGATTTCAATTCACCTACTAGATAGAGAGTTAAAACTCATGAATATCAGAAACTTGTTTGCATTGAACCTGTTGGCAGCAACCCTGGCCGCGTGCGGTGGTAGCGATATCAACCTGAACCCCAGCAACTCCGTTAGCAACTCCAATAACAACACCACCAACAACTCTGGTGGCAGCAGTTCATCGGCGGCAACCAACCCCTGTGCGGCTTACGAACTCTCCGGCCAAAACATTCAGGGCGTACAAAGCGGCAACAACTGTACTTACAGCGTGGCCTTTGTGAGCGACACCCGCCCACTAACAGTAGACCTCACCCTGGAAGCCCTGCCCAATGGTGGCGTACACATTTTTGAAGACAGCCTGTTTGTGGGCGACGACGTAGACGCCGATGAAGCCGCCGCTGGCGCCACTGTACCCGCCGCTGGTGCAGGCCCCATTCTGTTTATTGAAGCCGGCGCCAAACTGGCGTTTAGCAACCCGGTTGACTATGTGCGCATTGCCCGCGGCTCACAAATTTTTGCCGAAGGCACCAAAGAAGCACCGATTGTATTCAGCGCGGTAAAAGATTTGATTGAAGGCGAAGCTACCGAATCCGACCGCGGCCTCTGGGGCGGCGTACAAATTCTCGGCCAGGGCATCACCAATAAATGTAGCGACGCAGCCAATTGCCACGTTCTTACCGAAGGCCGCCCAGGCACCTACGGTGGCGATGACAACGAAGACAACTCTGGCGTACTGCGCTATGTAGTGATCAAACACGCCGGTTACGAAGTGGTTGATGGCAACGAACTCAACGGTTTGACCCTGTACACCGTTGGCTCCAACACCGTAGTTGACCACGTACAAGTCTACTCTACCCGCGATGACGGCTTTGAAATGTTCGGCGGTGCGGTCAACCTGAAACACGTGGTTGCCGTGAACATTGCCGACGACTCCTACGACTTTGCCGATGGCTATGTGGGCAACATCCAATTCGCCCTGGCGATCAACCCATCAGGTGGCGGCCGCTGTATTGAAGGCGACAACACCGGTGGCAGCCGCGCGGATGACATCACACCCATGACTCACCCACGTTTCTCCAACCTCACCTGTATTACCTCCAACGTGGATAAAAACATGGGCGATATACCCTCGCCCAAAGATGACTCCGAAGGCCCACTGTTCCGCGAAGGCACCCAGTTCGAAATTTACAACTCGATCATTACCTCCAATGCCAGCGGCATGGCCTCTAACGAATGTTTTGAAGTGGATGACACCGAAGGCCCAGCCACTATTGACCATATCGAAGCAGGCATCTCTGCCGCCAAGAGCAACCTGGTTGCCTGTACCGAAGCCATCAAAACCGGCACCGTTAACCCCAGCAATGCGGGCTTTGTGTTGAAGGATTGGTTCATCACTCCGGCTTACAACAACCTGGTACTGGATTCCAGCTCACCGGCCGGCACATTGCCCGCCACCATCATCACCGATTTGGCAACCAACCCACGCGCTTACATCACCGCGCCCAGCATGGCCGATGGCAACACCAACGTCATTAACGTGACTGTGTTTGATGTCACCACCCTGTCTGAAGAAGCCTCTACCACCACTGCACCTGTAGCTGGCACCAACGATTTCTTCGACGAAGTGGATTTCATCGGCGCTGTTAAAAATGGCAGCGACTGGGTTGAAGGCTGGACTGTCGGCCTGGGCAGCAGCAACTAATCAGCGCTTCAATCGCGCCTTGTTGCTGACAACGAAAAGAGGCGCCCCAGGGCGCCTCTCTTCTTGATACCCGGACCACTGCCTAGAAAAGGTTAAGACTATGCAAAAGTTACCAAGCACCAGACACAAGCTGTTCCTGGCCATGTCTGCCGCCTCGCTGAGCCTGATCTCCAGCCAGCTGCTGGCCCAGGAAGAAATCCAGCCAGCCCCCATAGCGCCGCTTAATATTGAAGCGCCCGCCATGGAAGAAATGATTGTTATAGGTCGCCAGCAAAGCGGCGCCCAATCCATTATGCAAGAGCGCTTGGAAGACGCCTTCGCCGCCGACCTGATGGGCGCCGACCAAATCGCCCGCACCGGCGACTCCAACGTTGCTATCGCCCTTACCCGCGTGCCAGGTATCACCCTCAACCAAGGCAAATATGTGTATGTGCGCGGCCTGGGTGAGCGCTACGCCAGTGTGCAATTAAACGGTGCCCAGGTTCCCTCCCCCGAGCTGACCCGCAACGTATTGCCACTGGACATAATTCCCTCGTCCATTGTCGAGAGCCTTAAAATTCAAAAGGCTTATTCGGCCAACCTGCCCGCCAACTTCGGCGGCGGCAATGTGGATATTCGCACCAAAAGCGTTCCCGATGATTTTGTTTTTAGCCTCACCCTGGGTACAGGCACTAACACCACCAATGGCGATGGCGACCTCAGCTATGCCGGTGGCGATAAATCTTCCGGCTTACCCAAGGCCATTGATAGCGCCCTCGACACCTACCAGGGCAATATCAATCTCAGCGGTATTCGCCGCATCCTCAGCACGGAAGTGGACAACAGCGTCACCCCGGAACAAGCGGCTGAAGCCATCCGCATCAACCGCGATTTAATTTTGTCGATCAATCGCGATGTGGATATTGAGCGGGATGATTCCCCCCTCGACCAAAATGGCGCTTTGGCCCTGGGCAATTCCTGGGACCTGGGCGACGACTGGACCCTGGGCAGCATCATCAACCTTTCGCACAAAACCGAATGGCGCAACAAGCACCAGCAACGCCAGGGTGTAGGCGCCCCCGATGTGGAATACGCCGAGATCAAACGCACCCAGGAAGACACTAAAGAGCTCGCCTCTTTCGGTATAGGTATCAACTACCAGGACATGCACGAACTGGATGCCAGCTACATGCTGATCACCAACCAGAGCGATGATGCCGTTATCACCTACTCTTACGACAGCAACACCAGCCAGGCCGAAGGCGACCAGAATGTCACCTACGAAACCCGCTACCAGGATCGCGAACTGGAGGTGGCACAAGTTCTGGGTGAACACCGTTTCGATCAACTGGCTGGCAACACACTGGGCGAAATAACCGTGGATTGGTTTTACTCAGATTCCACGGTTGAAACCAACATCCCTGGCGCCAGCAATATCGCTGCCGACAACCGTATCGACCCGGACAGCGGTGAAATTCTCAGCACCCGTATCGCCGCCAACTCCTCTGCGCAATTTGCTTACCTGAGCCTGCAAGATGAAGTGACCAGCTACGGTTGGGATCTCACCCTGCCCCTGGCTTTTGATAACGCCGATGTTGAACTGAGTGGCGGCTACAGCTACAACGACAAAGCGCGCGCCTATTATGGCTACACCGCCCTGATTGGCGTAGGCGGCGGCGATTATCTGTTGGGCACACCCGGTGATGTGTTTAGCGATAGCAATATCAACAATCTCAACAACGCCTTCGAAGCCACCATGAGCCGCGGCTTTGGCACCGAGAGCTATATTGCCGGGCAAATCACCGATGCTTTCTACGGCATGATCGACGCCACCTTCAACGAAAGCTGGCGCATCAACCTGGGCGCACGCTACGAAGATTTCCGCACAGCCCTGCTGCCCATCGACCTACTGGATTACAGCGGCGTCACACTGCAACAACTCATCGAAGATTTGCAGGACCCGGAGCAAACCTACGCTACTGGCCACGACGACTGGTATCCATCTGCCGCCCTGACCTACATGAACGATGGCTTCATGGGCACAGAGACTTTCCAATTGCGTTTGAGTTACGCCCAAACACTCACCCGCCCAGATTTGCGCGAACTTTCCGATGTCGCCTACATAGACCCGGAATTAAACCGTCGCGTAAAGGGCAACCCCTTCCTGGTAGCCTCTACCAATGATCACTACGATCTGCGCGGCGAGTGGTATTTCGATGGCGGCAACAACCTGAGCCTCAGCCTCTTCTACAAAGAAATCGCCAATCCCATTGAACAAAAACTCAATCCCGGCTCCGACCTCGACCTGGTTGTCAGTTTTTACAATGCCGACTCGGGTGAAATTTACGGCGTGGAAATGGAGGGCTTGCTGAACCTGGATTACGGCTTCTTCCTTTCGGGTAACCTAACCCTGAGCGATTCGGAAATTGTTTCCAGCGCCCCCGGATTTACCAATCCCAAGCGCGAAATGACCGGCCAGTCACCCTATGTGCTTAACGCACAACTGGGTTACGACTCGGATAACGGCGAACACTCAGCGGCCATCAGTTACAACATCGCCGGTGAAAAAGTGGATTTTGCCGCGCTGGAAACCGGCCACGACGATGCCTTTGAGCAACCCTTTAGCTCGCTCGATCTCACCTACTCTTACTACCCAACCGAACAGTTAACGCTCAAAGCTAAACTGCGCAACCTGTTGGATGAAGACCGCGAGATCAGCCAAACCAACTCCAGCGGACGCAATGTCACCATCCTTAAACAGGAAGTGGGCACCAGCATCAGTTTTGATATGACTTACAACTTTTAAAGGAGGCAAGGCTCAAGGAGGGGCAATTAAGGACAAACGATTAAGCAAGCGTTTTGAGGCCACCTGCGGGTGGCTTTTTTTATAGCTCCGACATAAATGTTGCAAATTTATGACAACCCGGGCGAGACAAAATCAAAAAAACAAACACAGGTTTTAAAGCACAAAAAATTTTAAAAAAAACCTTATAACAACCAAAAATGTCACAATATATTCACATATCTGTGCTTAGGCCGATGCTAATCTAACAACAAGATCGGCGCTGGCACAGTTTTTGTGCTGCCGGCGCGACGATTGACCCACAATGGCACACTCGCTCTTAACATGAGGAGCATCACAATGAAAAAAAATACACTCAAAAATGCAGTTCGCGCGCTATTGATTATGGCAGCCATGGGTTCAGTCGCCAGTTTTGCTGCAGACTACACCCCTGCCAAATTTGGCGATGCCGAAGCCACCCTGAAAAAACTGATCAACCTGCCCGGCAGTTTTGGTGAAGGGGTAAAAACCGTTGCAGTTTATTGCCAGGCCGATGTACTCAGCACTGGCGACTTGAACAATGTCACCTGCTACGAAAACAGCCCGCTGGTATCCATGCAGGCATCCACAGTCACCGCGTTAAAATCTGCCACCTTTACACCCGCCAAAATTGATGGCCAGGCCATTCCCGTGCGCATGCAATTCCGGGTGGTCTACTCCATCACCGGCACCCAGGAGCCCATTGTAATGCTGCCCAACCTGGGCACACTGCAAGCGCAATACGGTGTTAACTACTACGCACCGCAAGAGCGCCTGGATAAAAACGACTGGTATGTACACTACTCCACCAAAGGCCGCGGCGACGGAAAAATGTTTTTTGCCGACCGCAAAGTCACCCGGGTAATGGCCAACATAGAAGCCGATGGCGCGGTGGAATCGGTTAGCACCCTGCAAGCCGCTGCCCGCAAAAAAGCCGATGCCGAAGTGATTGAAAGTGCGCTCAAAAAATCGCGATTTATCCCCGGCTTTGTCGAGGATAAAGCCACACCTATGCACTATATTGCGGTGGTGAACTATCAATAGATTTTCGGGGAAGTGATTTTTCTGGCCGCCATTGGGCGGCCTTTTTATTGTGAGGCCACACAGAATTACAAGCAGCGGATATCCAAACTTAACTCCACTGCCGGCTTGGCCGCTGGCTTATAGGTTTCACTGGTGACTTGAAACCCTTGCGGGCACGCCAACAGCGCCTTGGCCAACAACTGGTGTTTACCCGATGCCGCCTGGCTAATATCCGCCAACTGCAGACGCAATTGCATACCTATACCCTCTGCTGTGGCCGCAGGCGCAGGTGCGGCCACTGTATCCAAGCGCGCGCCCTCCTCACTCTTTTTAAATACACGATGCAAAACCCCGTTTAAACCCTCTTTAGAGTAATCGCAATCCTGGCGGTTTACATTCATAGCATCTGCCGCATCCACCGCAGCCGGGCAATCGCCCTTGGCCGAACTGCTGGACGATTCAGCCCACAGGGGCAGCGACAACCAACAACCCGTTAGCAACACACACAGGTTAACTTTATTCATTTAATTAAAACCCCATGTTAATGGCAAAAAATAAAGGGCGCCGAAGCACCCTTTATTGAACAGCAATTAATTATCCAATAACAACTAATGGCCCATTAAAACTTCATATCCATACCAACGCCAATGTAATTATCATCACGCGGGGCTTCTACCATCACTTCGGTATCATTTTCTACATGGGTCAAGTAACTGTAGAGAGTGATATTTTTAGTGGCCTTGTAATCTGCACCCAAACTGGCACTTTCGCCATCAGCCATGCGCACTTCCGACTGGCCGTACTGAGCTTTTAACGCCCAACTGCTGTTAAGATTCCAGAGTGCAGATACCAGCGCACCCTCTTCATCGATAACACCATTATCGTAAGACTCAACCAAAGCACCGAGTTGTACGGAGCCCAGGGTGACACGGCCTACTGCACGTACCAGATCCACATCTTCCGCTTCCACATCCCGATCAGTTGCCAGGCCGACATAAAAAATTTCACCGGTGTAACCAAAAGATGCCGACACACCATTATCAACATCTTCATTTTCTTTGGTGATATAAGCCACAGAACCGGAGAAGCCACCACCAAAGGTTGGGGTAACATACTGCACTATATTGCTAGCGCGAATTTCGCCTTTAAAAATTTGGGTGATATCGCCTTCCAGATCGTTGAACAGATCAATTTTTTCCTG
>CAMLRI010000029.1 GCA_946482385.1 uncultured Cellvibrio sp. | reverse complement strand
AGGGCGGCGGCCAGGGGCCAATAAAACAGGCTTTCCACCGGGCGGAAACTTTCGTCGTCCTGCTGGGTGGGTTCGAGTAAATCCAGTTGCCGGTGAATCTCTTCCAGGTCGCCGGTGCTGCGTGCGCGGAAAAATTGCCCGCCGGTTTGCTCGGCGATTTGCTCCATACTGCGCGCATCCACCTCGCGGTCGTAAGGGCTAAAGGCGATGGTGTGGATAGTCACCTTGGCTTTTTCCACCAAATCCGCAGCTGTGGATAGGCTGATTTCGCCGGCGGTGTTTTCACCGTCAGTCAGCAGCACTATCACGCGCTTGCTATCGGGCTGTTGGCGCAGGCGCTTCAGGCTAAGGGCGATGGCATCGCCTATGGCGGTGGCCTCACCGGCGTAACCCGCTTCGGCTTCCAGCAGCATTTGCTGCACGGTATTCACATCAAAGGTGAGTGGCGCTTGCAAAAATGCCTGGCTGCCAAACAGCACCAAACCCAAGCGGTCGCTTTGGCGGCGCGCGGCAAAATCCCCCACCACTTTTTTTACCGCCATCAGGCGGGTAATGCGGCGGTTGTTATAGACCATATCCGGTTCGCGCATGCTGCCGGAAATATCTACCGCCAGTAGTAAATCGCGGCCGCTGCTGGGCAGGCTGGTGGTTTCGCCCAGGTATTGCGGGTTGGCGGCAGCGGCGAGGCTGGCGAGCCATATCAGCCACAGCGCCAGGCGGCGCACCAGCGGGCTGCTGCCATTACTCTGCTCCCCTTGGGCCAAGGCGCTCACCTGACTAAAAAAAGGTACCCGCAGTGCCGCCTGGCGCCGCTCCAGGGCAGGCAGGGCGCGCATCAGCAGCGGCAAGGGGGCCAACAGCCACAGCCAGGGGTAGGCAAACTCAAACATGCGCTGCCCCCTTGGCGGGTTTGGCTGCGGCAGATGGAGCCTGGCGCAGAGTGAAGCGGGCGGCTTGATGCTGGCGAATCCAGGCCTGCGCCAGTTGCTGTACCTGGGGCAGATATTCGCTTGCTGGCCCGGATGCCGACGCGGGTTTATAGGGGCCATGCACCAGCAAGTCCTGGTGGTCGCTAAAACGGCCGGGCAGTTGGGCGGCGCCTTGGTCGAGCCAGTGCAGCCAATCCGCCCCGCCCAGGCTGAGGGCGGCAGTGGGGGCGCCGGCGCTCAGGGCGGTGCGGCGCAGTATCTGGTTGACCGCTTGCAGGTAGGCCGGGGTGTTATGGCTGTGCTGGTAGGCGCTATAGGCCAGCTGCAATTCCGCCAGGGCGGCGCGGCGGTAGCGGCGGCTGCGTTGGCGGCGATAGTAGCCATAGGCGCCCAGCGCCAGCAGCAGCGCCAACACCAGCAACAGGTACCAGCCAGGTGCCAATGGCCAAACACTAACCGGATCGGGCAGGTGGATATCGGCCAGCTGATCCAGGGGTGAGCCGCTGGTGGTCGGGGGGCTGGGCTGAATGGATGGGCTGCTCATGGTGTGTTTATCTCTCCTGCATTAACGGCGCTGGCCAAAGCAGAGGCGCAACTGCTGGGCGCAGTCGTCCTGGGTGCTGAGGCTGAGCAGGGCGATGCCCAGGCGCTGGGCGCAGCGGGTCAGGTGTGCCAGGCGCTGCTCGAATGCCTGGCGATAGGCCTGCTGGAAACGGCGCTCCTGGGCGGGCAGTTGCAGCTGCTGGGCGCCATCGCTGATCGCCAGGGGCTGGTTGCTATCCAGTTGTTGCTCCAGGGGGTCGTAAAGGTGAATCAGGGTCAGGTCGGCGTGGCGGGTCAGGCTGAACAGCTCGCGCTCGCAGGTCTCGTCCCAATCGTGGCAATCGCTAATCACAAACAGCGCACTGCCGGGTTTGGCGATGCGGCGCAAATCGCCCAGCTGTTGGGCTAGGCTGAGGGAGCGCGCCGGTGCCAGGGGCGATGTAAGCCGCTGGTTGTAGCTTTGCAATTGGTGGATCAGCTCCAACTGGGCGTGCTTGCCCCGGCGCGGGCGTATATCGCGCTGGTCGCTGTCGCCAAAAATCAGTGCGCCTATGCGGTCACTGTGGCTAAGGGCTGTCCAGCCCAGGGTGGCGGCGATATAGCAGGCCAGTACCGATTTAAAACACTGGCGGCTGCCAAAGAACATGCTGGCGCGCTGGTCCACCAGCAAAAACACAGGGCGCTCGCGCTCCTCGCGGTAGAGCTTGGTGTGGGGCACCTGGGTGCGCGCGGTGACCCGCCAGTCGATGGAGCGAATATCGTCCCCCGGCTGGTACAGGCGCACTTCCTCAAAATCCATACCCCGGCCGCGATAGCGGGTGCGCTGGCTGCCGGCCAGCAGGCTCTTGGCCGGTTTGGCGCTGGTGAGCCGCAAATCCTGGGCGAGAAAGCGGCTGCCCAGCAGGCAATCCAGCTGGATATAGGCGCCACTGGGGAGCAGGGCGGCTTGGGCGGCCTGGGCGGAGCTGGGGGAGTTGGCCATTGGCTTAGCTCAGGGGCACAGCGGCCAGCAGTTGGTCTATGGCTTTATCGGTGCTTACCCCCCGCGCCTCTGCCTCGAAGCTGAGGATCAAGCGGTGGCGCAGCACATCGTGGGCGACGGCTTGCACATCGTCGGGGCTAACGTAATCGCGCCCCTGCAACCAGGCGTGGGCGCGGGCGCAGCGGTCGAGGGCGATAGTGGCGCGGGGGCTGGCGCCGTATTCGATCAGGTCGGCCAGCTCGGCGGCGTAAAGCGCCGGGCGGCGGGTGGCGTTAATCAGCTGCACTATGTACTCCTCCACCGGCTCGGCCATATGCAGGGCGAGCACTTCCTGGCGGGCGGCAAACAGGGTTTCCTGGCTGATGGGTTGCGGTGGCGGGCTGCTGTGGGCGGCGGCTTCGGCGCGCGCCAGGCGCAGGATGCGTTTTTCCGCGTCCACCCCCGGGTAATCCACCACCACGTGCAGCAAAAAGCGGTCGAGCTGCGCCTCGGGCAGTGGGTAGGTGCCTTCCTGTTCAATGGGGTTTTGCGTTGCCATCACCATAAACAATGGCGGCAGCGGGTAGGTGCGGCTGCCCACGCTCACCTGGCGCTCGGCCATGGCTTCCAGCAGGGCGGATTGCACCTTGGCCGGGGCGCGGTTGATCTCGTCGGCCAATACCAGGTTGTGGAAGATGGGGCCTGGCTGGAATTCAAAATGGCCTTCCTGGGGGCGATAAATATCGGTGCCGGTGACGTCGGCGGGCAGCAAATCGGGGGTGAACTGAATGCGGTGGAAGTTGCCCGCGATGGCCTGCGCCAGGGTTTTGATCGCCTTGGTTTTGGCCAAGCCTGGCGCGCCTTCCACCAGCAGATGGCCGTCGGCCAGCAGGGCAATCAACAGCCGTTGCAACAAGTGCTCCTGGCCGATGATCTGCTCACTGAGCCAGGTATTAAGGGCGTGTATCTGTGGGTAAGCGTGCATGGGAACTACCTTTTCTTTTATGGGCACTGTTATATGGGGCACTGGTATAAACGGATTGGCGCTGGCGATTGGCAAGCGGCACCGCAAGAGCGCTGGATAGACTGCCCTATCTGGTGTCGGTTCCCAAGCATTTCAACTGTTTACGGGCTTTTTTCAATCTGGATTGGCTGTTTTTTGGGCTAGGCTTAAACCATAAACGCCTTGCGAAACACCAATCGCAAGCGCCAGCCACAGCCCGGGAGCCGGCCATGAATAATCCCCTGGTAAGCAGCCAACACCTCGACGAGTTTTGGCCAGTGTTTAGCGACTATGCCCAGCAGCACCTGCAGGGGCAACCGCTGGCGCAACTGCTGCAACTGGCGCAGCGCTATTTTGCCCACTACCCATTGGAGGAATTGCGCGGCCGCAGCCTGATGGATGTGTTTGGCTCCCTCTACCAGGCCTGGCGTTTTATGCAGGTGTTCGACGGCGGTGCCCCCAAAATCCAACTCTACAACCCCAACCTGGCCGAGCACGGCTGGCTGTGCGGCCACACGGTATTAATGGTGCTGCAAAAGGACATGCCCTTTTTGGTGGATTCCATCCGCATCGAACTCAACCGGCGCAACATCGCCATCTACGCGCTAAAAAGCACGGTGATGGCGGTGGAGCGCAATGCTGCCCATGAGCTGCTCAGCCTGGGCGAGCGCGAGGGCGCCAGCGCCGCCAGCCATGCAGAAGCCCTGGTAGTGATGGAAATTAGCCTGCACAGCGGCGCCGAGGATTTGGCGCAAATCCGCGCCGGCCTGGCCGATGTGTTCGCCGAGCTGGAACAGGTGGTGCGCGATTACCCGGCCATGCGCGACCAAGCCCTGCAATTGGTTCAGATGCTGCGCCAGCAGCGCGATGTTCCAGCGGCAGCGGCAGTGGAAGAAACCTGTGAATTTATTGAATGGTTGGCAGACAACCATTTCACCTTTCTCGGCTATCGCCACTACGATTTTGGCGAGCGCGATGGGCGCCGCTATTTGCGCGAGGATTTAAGCGCGCGCCTGGGCCTGTTTGCACGGCGCGAGCCAGTGCCCCACGAATTGGCGGAAGACCAATTCAACGAGGGCATGGCGCGTTTTTATCTGGTGCCCCAGGTGATCGCCTTTTCCAAATCCTCCCTGCGCGCGCGCATCCACCGCTCTGCCTATGCCGATTACCTGGTGGTGAAACGTTTTAATGCCCAGGGCCAGGTGATCGGCGAGGCGCGCATCCTCGGGCTTTACACCTCCGAAGCCTATCTGCTCAGCCCCTGGCAAATTCCGCTAATTCGCACCAAGGTCGCCAAGGTATTTGAATTGAGTGGCCTGGATAAACAAACCCACGACGGCAAAAATTTTCGCCGCCTGCTGGAAACTTTTCCGCGCAACGAGCTGTTCCTCAGCAGCAGCACCGAGTTGCACGAAACCCTCACCGCCGTGGCGCAAATTAACGAGCGCGCTATGGTGCGGCTGTTAATGCGGCGCGATCCCTTTGGCAAGTTTGTGAATTTTTTGGTGTATGTGCCGCGCGATAATTTTTCTACCCGTATTCGCCTGCAAATCCAGGAATTGTTGGGCAAGGCCCTGGGTAGCCGCGATTGCGAATTCAACAGTTATTTATCGGAATCGGTGCTGGCGCGGGTCTACCTGGTATTTAACGTGGAGGGCTTGCCGGCGCCGGATCTGGATGTGGCGGCGCTGGAAGCAGGCATAGTTAATATCACCCGCTCCTGGGATGAACACCTGCACAGCGCACTGCTGGAAGCCCAGGGCGAAGAGCAGGGCATGCAATTGTGGCGCAGCTATCGCCAGGGGTTTTCCAGCAGTTACCAGGAGGCGTTTGATGCGCGGGTCGCGGTGCAGGATCTGCAAATACTCCAGGGCCTCAGCGCCGACCAGGGCATAGCCCTCAGCCTGTACCAACCCCTGGGCCTGGCCGGGCACCAGTGCCAATTAAAGTTGTTTCACTACGCCACCAGCCTGGCGCTATCGGATGTGATTCCGGTGCTGGAAAACCTTGGCTTTCGCGTGGAAAGTGAAAGCTCTTACGAAATTACCCGCAGCGCGGCACAGACGAATGAATCCGTATGGCTGCACGATTTCCGCTTGGTCCTGGCCAGCGGGCAAACACTGGATATAGCCGCCCTGCGCCAACCGGTGATCTCGGCATTTATTGCGGTGTGGCGGCAACAGGCCAGCAACGATGCCTTTAATAAACTGGTGGCCCAGGCCCAGTTGGATTGGCGCCTGGTAGCGGTGCTGCGCGCCTACGCCAGTTACATGCACCAAACCCTGTTCCCCTTTGCCGAATCCTATATTGCTGCCACCTTGCAGCAGCAATTGCCTTTGGCGCAGTTATTGGTGCAATTTTTTGTTGCCAAGTTTGATCCGGCATTAACCGCAAATGTGCGCAGCGCGCTGCTGGAGGAATTACGCCAGCGCATTTTGCTAGCGCTCGACCAGGTGGAAAACCTGAATGAAGACCGCATACTGCGCCGCTATTTGCTGCTGATGGAAAACACCCTGCGCAGCAATTTTTTCCAGCGCGGGGGCGATGGCCAAGCCAAACCCTATATCGCTTTTAAATTCAGCCCGCGGCAAATTGCCGATATTCCCGAGCCGCGCCCGCTGTTCGAAATTTTTGTGTTTGCGGCGCACATGGAAGCCGTGCACCTGCGCACCAGCAAAGTGGCGCGCGGCGGCTTGCGCTGGTCCGACCGCTTGCAGGATTACCGCACCGAAGTGCTCGGCCTGGTAAAAGCCCAGCAGGTAAAAAATGCAGTCATAGTCCCCAGCGGTGCCAAGGGCGGGTTTGTGTGCAAGCAAATGCCCGCCGGTGCCAGCCGCGAGCAGGCCCAGGCCGAAGCCATCCGCTGTTATCAAACCATGATCCGCGGCCTGCTCGACCTTACCGACAATTATCGCCAGGGCGAATTGTGCGCGCCGCCGCAACTGGTGGCCTACGACGAGCCCGATCCCTATTTGGTTGTGGCGGCCGATAAAGGCACGGCGAGTTTTTCCGATATCGCCAACCAGATTTCCGCTGAATACAACCATTGGCTGGGCGATGCCTTTGCCTCTGGCGGCAGCCAGGGTTACGACCACAAAGGCATGGGCATTACTGCGCGCGGCGCCTGGATTTCTGTGCAGCGCCACTTCCGCGAAATGAATATCGACGTGCAGAGCCAGGCGGTCAGTGTGTTGGGCATAGGCGATATGGCCGGCGATGTGTTTGGCAATGGCATGCTTTTATCGCGTGCGATCAAACTGGTGGCGGCCTTTAACCATCAACATATTTTTCTCGATCCCAACCCCGACCCGGACAGCAGTTTTGCCGAGCGGCAGCGTTTGTTTAGCACACCCAAAACCACCTGGGCCGATTACGACAAGCAATTCATCAGCGCCGGCGGCGGGGTATTTAACCGCAGCGCCAAATGGATTCCCCTGAGCGAGCCGGTGCGCCAGTTGTTGCAGGTGAGCGCGGAAAAATTAGCGCCCAATGAATTGATTCACGCGCTGCTGCAAGCGCCGGTGGATTTAATTTGGAATGGCGGTATAGGCACCTATGTAAAAGCCAGCAGCGAAAACCACAGCGATGTTGGCGACAAAGCCAACGACAGCCTGCGCGTTAACGGCAACCAATTGCGCTGCAAAGTATTTGGCGAGGGCGGCAACCTAGGCATGACCCAGCGCGGACGGGTGGAATATTGTTTACAGGGCGGCGCCTGCAATACTGATTTTATCGACAACGCCGGCGGCGTCGACTGCTCCGACCACGAAGTGAATATCAAAATTTTATTGAATGAATTGGTAGAGCAGGGCGACCTCACCACCAAGCAGCGCAATCAACTGCTGCTGGAAATGACCGACAACGTGGCGCAATTGGTACTGCACAACAACCGCCGCCAAACCCTGGCCATTAGCATGGCGCAATACGATGCCCTGAAGCGCGGGGTGGAATATCGCCGCTTTATGCAGGCCTTGCAAAGCCAGGGGCGGTTAAACCGCGCCCTGGAATATTTGCCGGAAGATGATGTGCTGCTGGAGCGCCAGGCCAAAGGCAAGGGCTTAACCCGCCCGGAGCTGGCGGTGCTTATCTCCTACGCCAAGGCGCTGCTAAAAGATGAACTCAGCAAAGCGCCCTTGGCCGATGAAGAATACCTCGGCAGTTTTATCGACAGCGCTTTTCCCAAGGCGATGTGCGAACGCTTTGCTACACCTGTGCGCCAACATCGTTTGCGCCACGCCATACTCGCCACCCAATTGGCCAACGATATGGTCAATAGCATGGGCATTAGTTTTGCCCAGCGGTTGCAGGAATCCACCGGCGCCAGTTTGGCCGATATCGCCAAGGCTTATGTGATCGCGCGCGATAGCTATGCGCTGGAAGCATTTTGGTGCGCACTGGAAACCATGCCCGACGCCCTGCCTGCCGAACAGCAGGTAGCACTTATCAGCGCCATGGTGCGCAAAGTCCGCCGCGCTACCCGCTGGTTTTTGCGCAATCGCCGCAGCCAATTAAATCCTGCCAGCGAGGTCGCTTATTTCGCCCCGGCCCTGGCGCAACTGGCGCAACTGCTGCCGGAATTATTGCGCGAGGATGCCCTGCAAGAGTGGCAGCAATCCTGCGCCGCGCTAACGGCGATTGGTTTGCCGGAACCCCTGGTGTTGCGCCTGGCACAACCGGCGGATTTATATTCCGGCCTGAGTGTGGTGGATGCGGCGCGTACCGCCGGCGAGGATTTGGGGTTAATGGCCCATGTGTATTTTGCCTTGGGTAATTACCTTGGCCTGCCCTGGTTTTATGCGCAAATTGCCAACCTGGCGGTGGATAACGTGTGGCAGGCCATGGCGCGGGAGGCCTACCTCAGCGACCTGGAATCGCAACTGCGCAGCCTGAGCATTGCGCTGCTGCGCTACGGCGAGGCGCCGCTCCAGGCCAGCGCCGCCCAAGCGGAGCAATTGTTACAGCGCTGGAGCGACCAGCACAGTTTATTGCTGGCGCGCTGGCAACAAATGCGCGCCGAGTTGCAGGCGCTCAACAGCCCGGACTTCGCCATCTTCTCTGTCGCCCTGCGCGATTTACTTGATCTGGCGCAAGCCAGCCAGCATTGCGAGGCAAATAGCTAAGCCATCCTTGCGCGGCCAAGCCTTTAGGCTAGCCTTAGCTGGGTGTGCTCACTGTCCCTGTGACTATTTATCAGAGGTCGCCTGGTTATCAGAGGTTGCCTGGTTATCAGAGGTTACCTGGCAGCCTGCCAATCATTTTTAGGCTGCATTTTCTATTTTGCTTTTTACAATCTTTGTGGAGAGCATTTTTTGTCATAAGGAGTAGTTATGGCCGGTTTACTCGCCCCCGCAATCGCCCTTGCAAACCGTTTGTCTTTTACCAGCAAATTATTTTGTATTGCGCTGATTTTTTTGCTGCCTTTTTTGTGGCTGCTATCCAAACAGTTACATGCCAGCAGCCAGGCCATAGCGGCGGCTGAACAGGTAGAGCAGGGGGTGGTGCTTGCGTTGGAATTAAAACCACTCATGCTCAATCTGGCGCGCCATCGCGGCACCATGGCGCAATACCTGGGGGGCGATGAAAGCCGCGCGACCGATCTGGATGCTATAGCCACCCAGGTAAAACAGCAGTGGCAATCCCTGGCACCGCAATTGCCCAAGGCCATAGCCCAGGAATTTTCAGCACTGGAAAGCCACTGGCAAAAATTGCAGCGCGCGCAAATTGAGCGCAACCCGGCCAAAAGCTTTGTCGACCACACCCAATTGATCGCCCGCATGCAGCGCTTGCTCAGCCTATTGGTAGATCACTACAACATAGAGCTGCAAAAAAACCGCACTGAATATTATTTGAGCCAACTGGTGCTCTTTCAAATTCCGCAATTGCAAGAGTTACTGGGGCAGTTGCGCGGCCGTGGCGCTGGCGCATTAGTCGATCAACAACTCAGTACAGCCGAGCGCGCCACTTTGGTGGGTATGCAATTTGGTTTGGTGCGCAGCACCGCCGAGGTGCAGTTGGCGATGGAATTTATCAATAACCATGCCCCCACCAAAAAGCAGTTAGCGCAATCGGTACAGCAGGTGGAGCAGGAGTTGGCCGGTTTCGACGATCTATTAAATCGCCAGGTGCTGCAAGCCGAGCAGTTGCAAATCGATAGCGCCGCTTTTTTTGCGCGGGCTACCCAAGCTATTGCCGCCGTCGCCGATATGGATAAACAAGCCAGCCAACGCCTACTGGAGCGTGCCAGGGCTGAGGCCGCCAGTGAACAACAGGCGCGCTGGTGGATATTGTCGTTTTCCCTGGTGTGTATTTTATTAGGCTGCTATTTGGCGTTGGGGATACTGCGTGCGCTCAATGCCAGTGTGGAGGCCATGAACGAGGCAGCACAGGAATTAAAACAGGGCAATTTTGCCCGGCAAATCCAGGTGGCAAGCCGCGATGTGGTGGGCGAGGTGGCCAACAATTTATCCAGCATGGTCAACCAGGTGGCGAGTTTGATTTACAACATCCAACACTCGGCCAACCAGGTGAATAAATTATCGGTGGAACTGCAATCCGTTACCGATGAAACCAAAGGCGAATTGGATCAACAAAACAGCCAAACCCAACAGGCGGCATCGGCGGCGACCCAAATGGCCGCCACTGTGCGCGATGTGGCGCGCACCTGTGTCGACGCCAGCACCGCCACCGAGGTTACGCGCGATACGGCTTTTAATGGCCAGGCCTGTGTCGAGCAAGCCATAGCATCTATTAATGCCCTGGGCAGGGATGTCGGCCAAGCCAAAGACATCATCGCCCAGTTGCAAGGCGATGTGGCGGATATAGGCACAGTGCTGGAGGTAATCCGCAGTATTGCCGAACAAACCAATTTACTCGCACTCAATGCCGCTATTGAAGCAGCGCGCGCCGGTGAACAGGGCAGGGGCTTTGCGGTAGTGGCCGACGAGGTGCGCTCCCTCGCCAAACGCACCCAGGATTCCACCGCCGAAATTAAAACTGTGATCGAAAAATTGCAGCAGCGCGCGGTAACGGCGGTGAACATAATCTTAAAAAGTTTCGATGGCGCCCAGGCATCGGTGCAAACCGCCGCCAGTGCCGGGCAATCCTTGCAGCAAATAGTGCAGAACGTGGAAATGCTGCGCGATCTCAACACCCAAATCGCTACAGCCGCTGAACAACAGGCGGCAGTGGCGGAGCAGATGTCGCGCAATACCCGGCATTTAAGTGATTCGGCGGAAAATATTTTGGAGCAGGTGCAAAAAACCCTGAGCTACAGCGTGGATATGCGCCAGAGTGCCAGCCAACTGTTGGAGCAAACCCTGCAGTTCAAAATTGGTTAAACCGGTAAATAGGATAATTGCAAATGGTTACATAGATTTTCGGGTTATTTACAAGTTTTCTGCTTGGATTAT
>CAMLRI010000028.1 GCA_946482385.1 uncultured Cellvibrio sp. | reverse complement strand
TCGACTGGTGTGGCCACGCCAACGATATCGCCTGCGCCATGGCAGAGATGCGTGACCTGGCGGCCAGCCTGGAAGTGCTTAAGGCCTATGTTGATCAGCACCCCAACACCCTGTTGGTGATTACCGCCGACCACGGCACCGGCGGCCTATCCATTGGCGCCGATGGGGTTTATGGCTGGGGTGTGGCTATGATCCGCGGTATTAAAGCCACGGCAGCGCGCCTGGCGGATTTGTTGTTGGCACAGCCCCATAACTGGCATGCGGTGTGGGCGCAGTGGACGGGAATTGCGCTGTCGGAGCCGGAGCGCCAGGCTATTTGGCAATGGCTGGCGCGCGCCAGTAACAATGGCGATGAATCCATTGTGCCGGATCTGCAAGCGGCCAAAACCGGTTTGGTGGCGCAGGTATTAAGCATTATCAACAGCCGCAGCCACACAGGTTGGACCACTACTGGCCACACAGGTGAAGACGTGCAAATTTTTGCCTATGGCAAGGGTGTTGATACTTTTACAGGCAACCTGGATAACATCGACATCGCCAAGCAGTTATTCAAGGTGTTTGACGCTCACCATTAAATCCCGGGCAAGAAAAAATACTCCAGGCGGATTATTTTTTCTTGCCTGGCCCGCTGCTAGTCCTGGCGCGCTGTGGATAGGCTAATACGCACAGCTACAGATTTAAATGCCGGCGTTTTGCTGCGCGGATCGTGTTCGGTGCCAATCAACACATTGGCCTCGGGGTAATAGGCCAGCAGGTTGCCGCGCGGTACATCAAAGTCGTAGGCGGTTACATCTCGCATCGCGCCCAAGGGCGATTCCACATCCAGAGTGTCGCCGGGTTTGCATCCCAGTTCTTCCAGATCGCTGAGGTTCATCAGCACCGCCCAGCGTGTATCTGTGCCGCGATAAGAGTCGCGCTCCTCGTAAATAATCGAATTGAATTGCCCTTCGCTGCGAATGCTCGCCAATAAAAAAGGAAACTCTGTGGAGGTTTTGCTATTGGGTAGCCCATTGCTACGGAACTGGGCCTTGCCCGAGGGCGTATTAAATATCGGGGCGTCCAACCGGCGCTGGGCAATGGTAAATTCCTGCTTGCTCTGGCCAATGTCTTTAAGCGCTTGCATGCCTGGTACGCTGGCGGCAATGGCGGCGCGAATGGAATCGTGTTGCTTGAGTGCAGCAAAATCCAGCGGGCAATGGGGCAACAGGCGCTGGCCCAGCTCGCACAAAATTTCCACTTCCGGTTTTACATTGTGCAAGCGTTGAATGCCGCCATCGCTCAAGCGCACATAATTAAACATGGATTCCTGGGTGGTGCTTTGCCACTCTTCGTCGCGCGCGGTTACCGGCAGAATTAATGCCTCGCTGGTTTCCATGCCGTGGATATGCCCCTGGTTGAGGGTGGTGGTGAGGTAGGCTTTAAAGCCAATCTTATCCAGCGCAGTTTGCGCCCAGGCGCTGTTGGGGGTTGCGGAAAATAAATTGCCGCCCATCAGCAGTGCCGCATCGATTTTTCCGGCATGGGCGGCTTCCAGGCAGGCGAGGGTGTCCATGCCGGCGCTGCGCGGCAGTTGAATAGCAAAATGCTGTTCCAGCGCGTGCAATACATCTTCCGCCAACACAGGTTTAACACCGACTGTGCCTATGCCCTGTACATTGCTGTGGCCGCGCAGGGGCAATAAACCGGCGGCTGGTTTGCCCAGCATGCCGCGCAGCAGCGCCAGGTTGGCAATGGCCTCCACATTTTCCACCCCGTGCAGGTGATGGGTAATGCCCATGCCCCAGGCAAAAATCGCTTTTTCCGCACCGGCATAGGCATCGGTCAGGGCGCGAATACGGCTTTCTGCAATACCGCATAATTCGCACAGTTGCTGCCAGCTGTGTTGCGCAATATCGGCCACAAAATCTTCAAACCCTTGGGTGTGTTGCGCAATAAAATCCTGATCCAGCTGCCGGGATTCCAGCAGCGCCTTGGCGATGGCTTTAAACAGCGCCAGATCGCTGCCGATGCGCGGCTGCACATAATCAGACGCAATCCAGGTGCCGCCGGTCAGCATGGATTTGGCGCTTTTAGGCACGGCAAAACGCACCAGCCCCGGCTCCTTGGCGGGGTTGATCACAATCACCTGGCCGCCGCGCTCGCGGCAATTTTTTAATTGGTGGACAAAGCGCGGGTGGTTGGATGCAGGGTTGGCACCTATCACAAAAATACAATCGCTCTGGCCCACATCTTCCAGGGATACAGTGGCGGTGCCGCTGCCAATCACATTGCCCAAACCTACGCCGGTGGCCTGGTGGCAGTAATAGGAACAGTTGTTGACATTGTTGGTGCCGTACAAACGTGCCAACAGTTGCAATACAAAACCTGCCTCGTTGGAGGCGCGGCCCGATGAATAAAAAAAGCTGCGCTCGGGGGCGGTTTGTTTAAAAGCGCGCGCCATTTTATCCAGGGCAAATTCCCAGCTAACGGGCGTGTATTTGTTGCTATCCGCACTTTTAAACAGCGGGTTATTCAAGCGCCCCAAATGCTCCAGCTCATAGGCGCTCAGCTGTTTAAAATCTTCCAGGCTGTGGTTAAACAATTCCAGCGGGATGGGCGGTTGTATATCGGTGGATTGCGCCTGGATACTTTTATTACACACCGAAGGAAATTCATCCTTTTCATTGGTCATGCCACCGCGCTGGCCGCCCATTCCCAGGCCACAGGCCTTGCAGGTATTTTTGCTGTTGAGTGCCTTGGCGGAGTTCAGCAAACCTATGCGCGCTATGGTTTGCAGGGTGTACAACACCTTCTTGGGGCCGCCGCCGACAATGCGGATGGGGTCGGTAGAGGTGGGGGCGTCGGGTTGGTTGGGGCGTGGCATTGGTGGTGTTCGCTGCAATCAAGGGGGATTTAAGAGGTTAGGGGGTCATCTATGGCTTTGCAACACGTACAATAACCACTTCATTTTTCTGTTTGTATTTTTCCATGCCTACACACTGCATTACCCTCGGCCTCACCAATCCCAAAAGTCCTACCAATGTCGGTGCCATTATGCGCGCCGCAGGTTGTTTTGGTGTCAATCAGGTGTTTTACAGCGGCGAGCGCTACCGGCGTGCCATGCGTTTTCATACCGATACCAAAAACCAAACCCTGCATATCCCCCTGAATGGCGTGGATGATTTGCTCGCGGCAGCACCCGCCGGTGCCAGTATCGTTTGTGTGGAATTGGTTGAAGGCGCTATCCCCTTGCCCGAATTCAGCCATCCGGAAAACGCCTATTATATTTTCGGCCCTGAAGATGGCAGCCTCAGCCAGGCGCTGATTGATGCAGCCCAGGCGGTGGTGTATATACCCACGCGCGGCTGTTTAAATTTGGCGGCTAGCGTAAATGTTGTGCTGTATGACCGCGCCGCCAAAAACCCCGCCACCCAAACCGGCGACTCGGTGATTCGCCAAAGCCGTGATACCAATAACACACTAAAACTGGGTAAAAAATAAAAAGCCGGGCGCAAGATAAAATCACCATGGGTTCACCACGGATATTATTGCCGGGGTTGTCATTGGCAAGGTTAGGTGCACCTGTGCCAGAATTCGCGGCCAGCCCATTCGCGCCGTTCTGATCGAGCCTGTTTCCTATGACACATATCCTGATTGTGGAAGATGAACCTTCCATCGCTGAAAGCCTGGTTTTTGTTTTGGCTGCCGAGGGCTTTGGCACCCACTGGGAAACCCTGGCCAGCCGCGCCCTGGCTTATGTTGGGCAGCATCAGGTTGATTTGGTGGTTATGGATATTGGTTTGCCAGATATGAGCGGTATTGAAGCCTGCAAACAGCTGCGCAAACACTCGGAGGTGCCGGTGATTTTTCTTACGGCACGCGGCAGTGAGTTGGATAGGGTGCTGGGGTTGGAGATAGGTGCTGATGATTATGTAGTTAAACCCTTCAGCCCACGGGAGTTGGCCGCACGGGTTAAGGCCATTTTGAAACGGGTGCGGCCTGTGGCGATTGCGCCCACCAGCACGGCCTTGGTAAGCGATATTCCCAATACCGGCCCAACACCGGAATTTGTGGTGGATGCGGAGCGCAAAACCATCCATTACCAACAGCAACTATTAAATTTAACGCGCCTGGAATTTGGTTTGCTTTGCACTCTGGTATCCCAGCCGGGGCGGGTGTATAGCCGCGAGCAGTTGCTGAATAGTTTGGGTATTAGTACCGAAGCCGGTTACGACCGCAGTATTGATACCCATATCAAAACCCTGCGCGCCAAGTTGCGCGCGGTATCTCCCCATGCTGAGCCTATTAAGACCCTGCGCGGTTTTGGCTATGCCTACCAGCCGGAGCGCCAAGCATGTCCCTGAGCGCGCGTATTTTTGTGGTTTACATGCTGTTTGTTGCCCTGTGCAGTTATTTTGTGTGGCACACAGTGGTCGACCAAATTAAACCCGGCGTGCGTCAAACTACGGAAGAAACCCTGGTGGATACCGCCAACCTGCTTGCCGAGTTTTTACGTGAGCCACTGCTTAACCAGCGCCTGGGTTCCGACGAGATTCAGCAGCTGTTGGCGGCCTACGGCTTGCGCCAACCCAAAGCGAGTATTTGGGGGGTTAGCAAAGACCAGGTGAGTCATCGCATCTACGTTACCGACCAGCGGGGCATAGTGCTGCTGGATTCCCGCCAATTGGCCGTGGGGCAGGATTACTCGCGCTGGAACGATGTTTACCTCACCTTGCAGGGAAAATACGGCGCGCGCTCCTCATTGGAAGTGGAGGGCGATGAAAGCTCCAGTGTGATGTATGTGGCAGCCCCGATTATTCATGCGGGTGAGATTATTGGGGTGGTATCTGTGGCCAAACCCAATCGCAGCCTGCAGCCTTACATCGATCGCATCCAGTGGCGTTTGAGTGTGCTGGGTTTTTCCCTGGTGGCATTGGGTTTGGTGACCGGCGCGCTCTTTTCCTGGTGGTTTAGTCGCGAGCTGCGCCGGTTACGCGAGTATGCCGTGCGAGTTAGCCAAGGGCAGAGGGCGAGCCTGCCCCGCAGTTTGGTGCATAGCCGCGAACTGGGGCAGCTGGCCCAGGCGCTGGAATCCATGCGCACCCAGTTGGATGGTAAGGCCTATGTAGAACACTATGTGCAAACCCTTACACACGAATTAAAAAGCCCTTTGGCCGGCATACGAGCGGCGGCGGAGTTGCTGCAATCGCCTATGGCGGATGAACCGCGCCAGCGCTTTATTGCCAATATCGATGCCGAGAGCCTGCGTTTGCAACGGCTGATCGAGCGCCTGCTTAACCTGGCGCGGGTCGAGCAGCAACAAAGCCTGCACAACCCCCAGCCGATCGCCTTTGCTCCCTTGGTTGAGGAATTGTTGCGCGGCAGTGAAGCGCGCATTGCCCGCCAGGGGATTCGGGTTCAATACAATTTGGCAGCTATGCCAGATGTAGTGGGAGAAGCCTTTTTAATTCAACAGGCACTTGCCAACCTGCTGGACAATGCGCTGGATTTTACTCCAGCCGGGGGGCAAATCCGGCTGGTGGCGGAACCTATGGCCGGTTATGCCTGTATTTGTTTTATCAACCAGGGTGAACCCATTCCTGAATTTGCTTTTCCGCGCTTGGGTGAGCGATTTTTCTCTTTACCTCGCCCTGGCAGTGGGCGCAAAAGTACCGGATTGGGCTTGAGTTTTGTGCAAGAGGTAATGGCCCTTCACGGCGGTGATCTACGCTTGGAGAACAGGCCAGAAGGCGTTTGTGCCTGCCTGCGTTTCCCCTTGGCCAATCCGGCCGTCTAAATTCTTCACAGATTCTTCACGGATTCTTCACCTGTCGCCCATAAGCGCCTCACAGTGATCACCGATTATGTGCCTGTCACATATACCCCGGAGATTGCTATGAAACGTCCACTTTTATCCAAACTCATCGCCATAGGCGCCTTGATTCTGCTGTTGTTAATTCCCATCGCCATGATTGGCAACTCAATTGAAGAGCGCCAGCAGTACAGCGAAACTGTTGTTAAAGATATTGCCCGCAGTTCCAGCTATGAGCAAATACTCACTGGCCCGGTGTTGGTGGTTCCCTATATCAAAACGGAACTTTACTGGGAGACAAACGCCAACAAAGAGAAGGAATCTCGCGAGCGAGAAATAAGCGGTTTTTTGTATTTTTTGCCAGAGACATTGCAGGTAGACGCCCGGCTCGGCACCGAGTTGCGTCAGCGCGGTATTTACAAGGCGCACCTTTATCATGCCGCTACCGGTATTCGCGGTCACTTCCAATTACCGCAAAATTGGGGCTTGGACGATTCGCTAGCGCAGTACCGCTTCCAGCCCGCTTATGTGGCACTGGGGGTCAGCGATAGTCGCGGTATTAAAAATGCGCTCAAGTTAAGCTGGAACCAAAAAGAGCTGGCAGCGGAACCCGGCACCCGTATCAAGGCTTTGGGAAATGGTGTGCATATTCCTGTTGATACGCTTGGCGCCGGTCAGCGTTACGAATTTGCCTTGGATTTACAACTGCAAGGCACAGGGCGCTTTAGCCTCTTGCCGCTGGGGCGGGAGACGCGCCTTGCCCTCAGTGCCGATTGGCCACACCCCAGTTTCATCGGCGATTTTTTACCAGCGGAGCGGGAAATTAACGCGGCGGGTTTTAATGCCCAATGGCAGGCCAGTTATTTTTCAACCAATATGCAAGAGCGATTTCACCAGTGTATCCAGCAATTGGAGTGCAATGCTTTTCAGCGCACACATTTTGGTGTGAAGTTAATTGATCCCGTTGATCAGTATGTTAAAAGCGATAGGGCGATTAAGTACGCGCTCTTGTTTGTTGCACTTACCTTTGCCGGCTTCTTTTTGTTTGAGGTGCTTAAATCTATGCAAGTGCACCCGGTGCAATACGCCTTGGTAGGTTTGGCTTTGGCATTTTTCTATTTGTTGCTGCTGTCGTTATCCGAGCATCTAGGCTTTGGTTTTGCCTATCTGTTATCGGCTATAGCATGTGTGGGTCTTATTGGGTTTTATGTGTCTTTTGTGCTTCAGAGCCTATCCCGTGGTTTGGGGTTCACTGCCGGGTTGGCGCTGCTCTATGTCTTGCTTTATGGCCTGCTGAGTGCTGAAGACTATGCATTGTTGATGGGGTCATTATTGTTGTTTAGTCTGCTCGGTACCTTTATGGCATTAACCCGCAAGGTTAATTGGTATTCACTGGGAACTCAGCCGAAAACATTGGATGCCGAATCATGTTAAGCCTGGTGATGTCCTTCTTTATTCTGCTGGTTCCGCTATTGGTTACCTTGTGGTTATCGTGGCTGGCTTGGCGTGCAGGCTGGTGGACGCGCATGTGTTTGTTGTTGGTGGTTACTTTACTGGCCGCAAAAGCGCATGCGCTGGTGTATCCCAGTTGTGCTCTTGGTGAAACCTATGCCAGCGTTATTTTAGGATCACAGGCAGAACTGCTTAAGCCTAAACAAAAGGGCCGCCATTAAGGCGGCCCCGGCTACGCGTTATGCGGCTTTTTGTTTCACTGTTTATTTCACTATCCCATTAATCTGCGCCAATTCTTCTGCGGTGAAACTCAGGTTATTGAGTGCGGCAACCGAGTCGTCAATTTGTGCCGGGCGGCTGGCGCCGATCAGGCAGCTGGTGACGGCGGGGTTGTTGAGTGTCCAGGCGATGGCCATTTGCGCCAGGGATTGGCCGCGCTTTTCCGCGATTTGGTTGAGCGCGTTTACCTTGGCGATTTTTTCCGGGGTGATGTCCTTGTTGTTCAAGTAAATCAACTCCGGGCGCGAAGCGCGCGAGCCTTGGGGAATACCCTGCAGGTATTTGTTGGTGAGTACGCCCTGGGCCAGGGGCGAGAACACAATGGAACCCACGCCTTCATCTAACAGCACATCGGTTAGGCCATCTTCAATCCAGCGGTCGAATAGGTTGTAGCGCGGCTGGTGAATTAACAGCGGTGTGCCCAGCTCGCGCAGTATGCGCACTGCCTCGCGGGTTTGCGCGGGTTGGTAGCTGGAAATGCCGACATAAAGCGCGCGACCGGAACGGACGATATAGTCCAGCGCCATCATGCTTTCTTCGATGGGTGTTTCCGGGTCCATACAGTGGTGATAAAAAATATCAAAGTATTCCAGGCCGGTGCGCTGCAAACTTTGGTCGCAGCTGCTGATGAGATATTTGCGTGAGCCACCTTTGCCATAGGGGCCTGGCCACATGTCGTAACCGGCTTTGCTGGAAATAATTAACTCGTCGCGGTAGCGCACAAAATCCTGTTTGAAAATATTGCCAAAGGTGGATTCGGCGGAGCCGTAGTTGGGGCCGTAGTTATTGGCTAAATCGAAGTGGGTGATGCCCAGGTCGAAGGCGCGGCGCAGCATGGCGCGGGCGTTGGATTGCGGATCTACGGCGCCGAAGTTTTGCCATAAGCCGAGGGAGAGTTTGGGCAATTTTAAACCGCTACGGCCGCAGCGCTGGTACTGCATGCTGGTATAGCGCTCGGGGCTGGCAACATAAACGGGATTGGGTTCATGGGTAATCATGGCTAGTGACCTGGTTGTCGTTGGTATTGTTGTGGCTGAGGGGCGGCATTTTACGCCAAAGCCGCCCGGATGGGCGGCTGGGGGATGGTTAAGAATGGCTTAGGCGCGCGGCCTTGGTGGCTAAGGCCGAGGGTTAGTGTTTGTCCTTACCTTTGCCTTTATCGCCATTGCCTTTGCCCTTGCCCTTGCCATTTTGGCTGGGGTGTTGTTTGTGTTGATGCTGTTCGTGTTGATGTTGGTGGTTGTGGCCTTCGTCGTACTCTACCGAGCGCACAAAATAGACTTTGCGATAACAGGCATTGTATTTGTGGCAGTGTTTGTCCCAATGCTTGGCGTGGCCAGGCGGCACATGGAGGTACACCGGGCGGTAGGAGCTATAGCGTTCATCCACATGAATTAAGCGTGGTTCGCGATAGACCAGGTCGGGGTGTGAATCCTTCCCCAATTCTACACGGCCATAAACACCCGGCTGGATTTCGCCCTCTAAAACCACACTGATACCCAGGTCATCAGCTTGGCTAAGGCTGGTGGCCAGGGCAAGTGTGCAAAATGCCAGTAATTGTTTGATTGTTTTCATGGGAGCTTCTCCTGTGGTGGGTATTAATAGCTGTGTTGTACATGGCCCCATATTAATAGCAGCCAAATGGCCAGCACGCAGAGGTTGCCCAGCATAAACGCGCGCAAGCGGTGGATGACATTGTTGTAGGTCAGGTGGATCCAGCTGTGCAGTACGCGGCTAACCACAAATAACCAGCCCAGTACCAGCATGGCGGTGGTTTCCAGGCCCAGGGCCATGGCGGCCAGGCCGCCCGCGTAAAACAGCACCGGCACTTCAAATAAATTGCTGTAGTTGCGCGAGGTTTGCACCATGTTTTCCGGCATATCGCCCAGGTTGAGGCGGAATTGGCTAAGCCGTGTTTGGCCGGTTTTTACCGCACGAACGCGCAGGTAGAAGAGTCGCCCGGTCACCGCAAAGGTGAGCAATATCAGTGCGAACATAGGGTAAATCATGCGGTGCTCCTTCAGTTAACCTGTTGATTTATAAGGTTGTTTGTCGCTCTTCCGGGTTGCCGCTGCTTTCTCGGCAGGGAGGCACTATAATGGCCGCCTTTTCGCGCCGGCGGCAGGGATCTTAGCCTGTTGCCGGTTGGAATGCTCACTCTCAATCACGAGATCCTGAAGTAGCGGATCTCCCGACTACAAGGTAGCCCCATGATTATCAAACCCAAAGTACGCGGCTTTATCTGCACCAACGCACATCCCCAGGGGTGTGCTGCCAATGTTCAGGAGCAAATCGCCTATATCCAGAAAAAAGGCGCTGTTGCCAATGGCCCTAAAAAAGTATTGGTGTTGGGCTGCTCCACGGGTTATGGCTTGGCATCGCGCATTACCGCCGCTTTTGGTTCCGGGGCAGCTACCCTGGGCGTATGCTTTGAAAAAGAGCCGAGCGAAACCAAAACCGCCACTGCCGGTTACTACAACACTGCCGCTTTCCACCAGGCTGCTGCCTCTGCCGGCCTTTATGCCCGCACCCTCAATGGCGATGCCTTTTCCAACGATTGCAAAGCCCAGGTGATTGAAGCCCTGAAGCAGGAAATGGGTAAGGTTGACCTGGTGGTCTATAGCTTGGCCGCACCGCGCCGCACCGACCCCAACACCGGCGAGGTTTACTCTTCCGTACTCAAGCCCATCGGCAAAAGCTACACCGCCAAAAACCTCAACACCGACACCCTGAAAATCGCCGACGTTACCGTTGAGCCTGCCAGTGCTGAAGAAATCGCCAACACCGTTAAGGTGATGGGCGGCGAAGACTGGGAGCTGTGGATCGAAGCGCTCAAGCAGGCAGATTTGCTTGCCGATGGCTTTAAAACCGTGGCCTATACCTACCTGGGCGACAAACTCACCTGGCCCATTTACGGCCATGCCACCATTGGTAAAGCCAAAGAAGACCTGGATCGCGCCGCCAAAACCCTCACTGCTAAATACCAGGGTGAAGCCCGCGTGGCCGTGCTTAAAGCAGTGGTTACCCAGGCCAGTTCCGCCATTCCGGTGATGCCGCTGTATCTGTCGATCCTGTTCAAGGTGATGAAAGAGCAGGGCAGCCACGAAGGTTGTATCGAGCAGATCCAGCGTTTGTTTACCGAGTGTCTCTACACCGGCAGCCCGCGTTTGGATGCCGATGGCCGTTTCCGTGTGGACGAGCTGGAGCTGGATCGCAAGGTGCAGGAAGTGGTGGAGGGCATTTGGCCACAAGTCACCGAAGAGAACCTGTTTGAAATTACTGACCACAAAGGCTACCGCGATGAGTTCCTTAAACTCTTCGGCTTTGGTGTGGCCAGTGTTGATTACGAGGCGGATGTTAGCCCGCT
>CAMLRI010000027.1 GCA_946482385.1 uncultured Cellvibrio sp. | reverse complement strand
ACACTATGGCGAGAGTTTTCGGTAAAAATTTTTGTGTGTTGATATGGTTGCGCACTCTAGCTCCCCTTCACTGATCAAATTGCCCTGCCCTGCAGGGGTGTTGTTGTCGAAGGGAAAGCTAGGCGCCGCAAATGACACTGGCGTGACACAGCACCGCGGCAGCCAAATCCAACCTGAGCTGAAATGCCTCCTGGGTGAAAGCCGCACATCAGCTCAAGTTAAAAAAGCCTCCGCAAAAAATATTTCATCAAATCGTCACAAACCACTGCTATGGCTAGCAGGCTGCAACCAGGCTCAGGAGCCAATAGCCCTATGTTAAAACTTCACCAATGGAAATTACTGCTGCTGGCACTGGCGGCCAATATCACCCTGAGCGCCAGCCTGGCATTGGGCGATATAAAAAGCTGGAGCCAAATTAATTGGCTGGATGTGGTGAGCGAAGGTGGCGCGGCACTGCTGGCACTGGTGTGGCTGTTGTTGATTTTGCACAGCCGCCCGCGGGGCCGCGTGACCCAATGGCTGAGCATTGGTCTGGGGTGTATTTTTCTCGCGGGTTTTCAGGATTGGCTGGATGAATTTATCGTTTTTCCCGACAGCGCCCTGTGGGATCACTGGGTAGAATCCGGCCTTATGCCCATCGGCCTGGGGCTATTAACCCTGGGCATTTACCACTGGCACCAGGAGCAGCTGGCAGTCAATGCACAGTTACGCAAGCGCGAACAATTATTCCGCGAACATCGCGGTTTGGATTTTATTACCCAATTGCAAGGTGCCACTTATTTGCGGCAATTGTTAGCGCAACAATTGCAAAACCACCAGCAGACAGCGTCGCCATTGGCACTGGTATTAATTGATGTGGATTTTTTTGATACCACCAACCGCCGCTACGGCCGCGCCCAGGGCGATGCCCTGCTGCAAGCCATAGGCGAACTGATCCTGCTGAATATTCGCCACAGCGATTTGCTCTGCCGCTATGCGGGCGACAGGTTTGCCCTGCTGCTGCCCAACACCGGCCGCACACTGGCAGAAAAAATTGCGGCAGAAATTGCCCTGGCGGTGAACCACTGCGCGTTTAAAACCCAGCAACAGGGCGACAGCCTGGTACACAGTGTTAGCACCGGCATTGCCCTGGCTGCCGAGCAGGACGAATGCCGCTCCACCAGCCCGCAACAAGATACGCCGGAAGCCCTGCTGCAGCGCGCCACCCGCGCCCTGCTTAAAGCCAAAGAAAAACGCACACAACAACAGGCGGCGTAAATGTACAGCGCCGATTGTTGCAGTGCGGAGTTGCCCAAAACCTATAAGCCCCAGGCTTATCGCGAACGGGATACGACCTTTATTAATGCGGAAAATTGGCCGCACACACTGATCCAATTAGCACTGGCGCGCGGCCAGGCAGAACACAAACTATTGCGCCGCACCGGTATTTTTCGTGAAGACATTGGCCGCAACCCCCTGGCATTAACCCCCGAACAAATTTTTTGCCTGCTCGACAACGCCCTGGCCCAGCCCCATGGTTATGAGCTAGCTTTTTTGCTTGGACGCGAATGGTTTAATGCGCAGCAAGCCGAATTTAGCCACTGCCACAATTTGCAGGAACTGCTGGATACGCTGCTGGCGCAATGCGATGTTTATTCGCCACTGTTAAGCATGCATTTGCACTACGAAACCGAGCGGCTGGTTATTTATTGGCAGGATAATTTTGGCGCTGGGCATTTATTACCGCAGCTGGTGGCCATAAGCGCTTGCAGCCTCCACTCACTCAGCCGCTGGTGTGCGGGCCAAAACCTGGGCTGGACATTTTATTTTGCCCAGCCAGCGCCCGCCTATATTGAACAATACCAAGTCCATTTGGGTGAGCAGCTATTCTTTGCTGCCCCTACCTATGCCATCAGTATTGCGCGCAGCGAACTGCATCGCCCCTGGCGCAAACAGGCAGCCACTACCGGTGGTGTTAGCGAAAGATATTGGCCCACAACACCAGCCGCACAAGCACCCCGTGGCTTTCTCCATGAAATCTACCACTACCTGCAAGCCAACCTGCAACATCAACCCAACCTGGAACAATGCGCCGCCGATTTTGCGATGAGCAGCGCCAGCCTTAAACGCAAACTGCAAAAACACCACAGCAGCTTCCAACAACAATTGGACTTGGTACGCACCCATTTGGCGCTGCACTGGCTAAGCCAAACCGGCATCACCCAGGAACAGGTCGCCCACCAACTGCATTTTTACGACGCCGCCAATTTGCACCGCGCCTTTAAAAAATGGACCGGCCAACTGCCGGGGGCATTGGGTTTTAACCGCTAATCATTTACTCCTCTTCGTCTGCTACTGGTCTATCATGTGCGTTCATCATTCATCGCAGAGGACCTCACCATGAAAACAGCATTAATCACCGGCGCTAATCGCGGTATAGGCTTGGCGCTGTGCCAGGTGTATTTGCAAAAAGGTTGGCATGTGATTGGCGTGTGCCGCAGCAGTTCGCCGGAGCTTGAACAGGCGGGCGCGGAAGTGATTAGCGGTGTGGATGTTACCCAAGCGAAAAACTTGCGCCAATTGCTGGAAAAATTGGGCAGCCGCCAATTGGATTTGGTGATTAATAACGCCGGTATTTTGCGCCGCGAAGCGCTGGGCGATTTGGATGCGCAGAGCATGACCGAACAATTTTTGGTGAATTCACTGGCGCCGTTAAAAGTAACCGAGGCGCTGCTGAATAACCTTGCCCCCAATGCCAAGCTGGCATTTATTACCAGCCGCATGGGCTCCATTGCCGACAACACATCGGGCGGTTATTACGGCTACCGCATGTCCAAGGCGGCGCTCAATGCCGGGGCTATGTCGCTGGCGCGGGATTTACAGCCGCGCGGCGTTGCGGTGGCTATTTTGCACCCGGGTTATGTGCAAACCGCCATGGTGAATTTTGGTGGCGATATTTCCGCCCAGGAATCTGCCCAGCGCTTAAGCCAGCGTATCGATGCGTTGAATTTGCAAAACAGTGGCGGCTTTTGGCATTCCAATGGTGAGCAGCTGCCGTGGTAACCCAGGGGTTGTAGAAACAATCGCTTGGGTAAAGTTTGTAAAAGGCTGGCGCCATTGGTGATAGGTGCCGGGGATGGGGTTGCTATACTGCCGCCGAGCTAACGCCCGCAGAGGTGAATCAACCGCGACCCTTTCCTCCTTAACAACAGCCTTTACCACAGAGATATCGCCCATGAAAAAAATCCGTTGGGGGGTGCTGAGCACCGCCAAAATCGGCCGCACCAAAGTGATTCCCGCCCTGCAAACATCGCAACACAACCAGGTGGTGGCAATTTGTTCGCGGGATCTGGCCAGTGCGCGCCAATATGCCGCCGAGCTGGGTATTGAGCACGCCTATGGCAGCTATGAAGAATTGCTGGCCGACCCCCAGGTAGATGCGATTTACAACCCCCTGCCCAACCACCTGCATGTGGATTGGTCGATTAAGGCGCTGCAAGCCGGCAAGCATGTGCTCTGTGAAAAACCCCTGGGCATGGATACCGCCGATGCCCAGCGTTTGCTGGATGCCGCAGCGCAATACCCGCAGCTAAAAGTAATGGAGGCGTTTATGTACCGCTTCCACCCCCAGTGGCAAACCGCCAAGCGGCTGCTGGATGAGGGCAAGATTGGCCAGCTGCGCACAGTGCACAGCCACTTTGCTTACAACAACCGCGATACCGCCAATATTCGCAACCTGCGCGCCATGGGCGGCGGCGCCCTGCTGGATATTGGCTGCTACTGCATTTCCCTGGCGCGCTGGCTGTACGGCAGCGAGCCGCTGCAGGTGTTGGGGCAGATCACGCCTTTTCCTGGCCAGGAGGTGGATTGCCTGGTATCGGGCATTTTGCAATTTGCCGAGGGCAACGCCAGTTTTACCGCCTCGACCAAAATCGAGCCGCGCCAATATATGGAAGCCCACGGCGAGGCCGGCAGCCTGCGTTTGCCCATCCCCTTTAACCCGGTGGGCGATAGCGCCACCGAGCTGCAGGTGCTGCACCAGGGGCAGAGCCAGAGCCTAGCCATAGCCCCCGCCGACCACTACCGCGCCATGGGCGATGCCTTTGCCCTGGCGATTTTGCACAACACCCCTGTACCCACCCCGCTGAGCGATGCCATTGCCAATATGCGGGTGATTGACGCAATTTTTACCAGCGCCAGCCAGGGCACCTGGATTAAGATGTAGCCCTTGTTGAAACCTGCGCACAGCGACCGTTTTTTTTGATGCAGTCGCTGTGGCGCGGCAGGAAAGAATACGGAGGGACAGTATCCTTTCCTCACCATCCCAGTGCCCGACCATGGAGTTACGCTGTGCTTCACCCTTCTCGCCTGCCCTGCTTATTTGCTGCCGTTTTTGCCATAGCCCTGCTGGCCCTGCCGGCGGCGGCCAACCAACCCCAGCGCCTGGCCGAGCCGCTGGATAAAATCGCCAAGGGCTTTAAGCCAGACCCCAAGGCTGAAGCGGAGGTGATACTGCGCCGCACCCATATCCAGCTGGACGAGCAGCTGATGAGCCAGGCCAGCTCTTACATTGCGGTTTATATCAACAGCGATGAGGCAGCGCGGGACTACAGCCAGATCAGCGTGTCCTTTAACAGCTTTTACGAGGACATAGCCCTGGAGTTCGCCCATGTGCGCACCCCCGATGGCAAAATCGACAGCATCAAACCAGATGCCACCCAAATCCAAAGCCCCGCCGACGAAAACTTTTACCACGACCGCAAGGAGCTGCTGTTCTCCCTGCCCAATGTGCGCAAGGGTTCGGTGATTGAATTCCAATACCGCTACACAGACACCCGCAAACTGATGGAAGGCCACTGGTTTGATACCTACGGCTTCCACTGGTGGGAAGACCGCGCCGCCGGCCAGGGTACCCGCGCCGACGCGGTACACAGCACCGACATCCAAATAGACACCCCCGCCAAGGTGCAACTGGTATTTAACGACCAAAGCCAATTCGGCATTCGCCACCAGGTGAAAAACCAGGGCGGACGCAAACTCTGGCAGTGGCACAGCGGCAAGTTGGCGGCGGTGGAATTGCAAAGCGCCATGCCGCGCGAACACAGCTACACCCCCGGCCTGCGGGTGAGCACTGTGGGCGATTGGCAAACCATTGCGCGCTGGAGCGAAGCCCTGGTGGCGCCGCACCTGGTGACCGATGCCAAGCTGGACAAGGTGATTGCCGACATCCAAAAAACCGCCAAAACCCCCGAGCAAAAAGTCAAAGCCGTGTACCAAACCCTGCAACAGCAAGTGCGCTACGTATTTGCCCATGTGGGGCGCGGCGGCTACGAGCCCCACGATGCCAGCGAGGTGTTCACCAATGGCTATGGCGATTGCAAAGACCAATCGGTACTGGCGGTAACCCTGCTGCGCAAACTGGGCGTGCAGGCCAACACCGCATTGATCGCCACCCGCTCCATGGGCATACCCGATATGAGTATTCCGGCGGTGACCTTCGACCACATGATCGTACACATTCCGGCGCAGCCGGGGCTAGGTGAAACCTGGATGGACACCACCGGCGAAACCAGCCTCTTCCCCGGTTTTTCCATGGGTATTGAAGGCCAGCCGGCCTTGGTGGTGAATAACAAAACCAGCGCCATTACCCGCCTGCCAATACTCGACCCCAGCGAGCACTTTGCCCAGTTGAAACTCAGCTTCGACAAGGTGGACGGCAACAACCTGGAAGCGGCTTTTACCATTACCTTTGGCGGCCTGTTTGAAGACAGGCTGCGCTCGCTGTGGCAGTACACCCCGGAGCGCGACAAATACTTCCGCGAGCTGTTTGGCAATATCTACAGCAGTGCCGAAGTGCGCGAGCTGAGCACCGCCAATGCCGACAACCTGTGGCAGGGGTTTGAAGTGCGCGGGCGCCTGGTGTTTAGCAATATCTGGAGCGGTGGCGAAGCGCCGCTCAACTATGGCTTTGGCATTAGCCAAATGGTTAGCCTGTTCAGCGACCTGCGCAATTTGCACAAACCCGCCGGGCGCAAGCAGCCCTATGTGAGCGATACCGGCTACAGCCTGATCGCCGAGGTGGAATTCCTCAGCCCTGGCAACAACCACCAGCCGGAGGTGAAAAGCCGCGCCCAGGCCATAGACAACGCCTACTACCAACTGCGCCAAAGCGACCAACGCCAGGGCAATAACTACCTGATCCGCCAACAGCTCACCATCAAGCCGGTGAATGTACCCCTGGCCAACTACACGGATTTCTACAGCAAAACCCAGGAGCTGCTCGACAGCCAGGATTGGACAGTCAACTACGAGCACAACGCCGCCGCCAGCAAACTCCTGGCGCTGCAACAAAACGGCAAAAAAGACGCCGCCCACTACATAGCCCTGGCCAAGCACCACCTCAAGCAGGGGCAATACCCGGAGGCGCTAAGCGCCGCCCAGGCTGCGGTAAAACAGGCGCCCAAAGCGGGCGAAGCCCAGTATGTGCTGGGCCTGGCGCTGGGCTACAACAACCAGCTGGACGCCTCGGACGCCGCCTTTAAAACCGCCGAAGCCCTGGGGTACTCACTGTGATGCCGCGCCTATATCGCCCCCATGATGTAAACCGCCTAAGCCTGGCAAGTTTTGTGGCTAGCCGCTGGCTGGCCACCGGATTAGTGGCCAGCGGGTTGCTGCTGGCCGGTTGCAGCCAACAGCCCCACACCAACCAATCCCCCCAAACAAAAACCAGCAGCGCCCCCGCCAGTGGCAGTTTTGCGGCCAACCTGGAAAAGGTGCTGCAGCTCAAGGCACTGGGTGAGCGCGAGCGCCTGGAAGCGCTCGCCGATGCAGACCCAGACAACCCGGAGCCGCGCTACAACCTGGCCCACTACTACCTCAGCCAGGCCGAGGAAAACGACGACCCCGCCAGCCGCCAACTGGCCTTGCAACACTTCACCAGGGTACTGGAACTGGCGCCGGGCAATATGTCGACCCTGGCCGCCGTCTACCGGGTTCACTACCAACACACCCTGGACGCGGGCGAACCGGCGTTTGCCAAGGCCACCAGCCATTACGCCCAGCTGGATAGCCAAACCCGCCTGGGCCTGCACCCGCCCTCGCTGGCGCTGTTTATGCACAGCTACATCGCCCAGTCGGAGCAACAAAAATTCGACTACCCGCAGCTGCAAAACCTGCTCTACCAAGCCCTGGCGGAGCAGCCGCAAAGCACCACTGCCCATATCCAGCTGTCGCGCCTGTACCGCAACCAGGGCTATTACCCCATGGCCATCGCCAGCCTGAAACTGGCCAGCGAGCAGCTGCCACCCTCTGCCCGTTTGCAGGGGGTGATCTCGGCCTACTACGGCGAATACGCCGAAGACCAAGGCTGCGCCTATGAGCAGGGCGATTATTTGCAGCGCGCGATCCACCACACCCAGGAGGCAATACGCCTGGAGCCGGACAACAGCGAATGGCACTTCCGCCTGTTCAACCTCTACCTGGATAAAAACCGCCCGCAACTGGCGCTGAACCAGGCGCAAATCCTTTACGAGATCAGCCCCAAGGCGGAAAACCTGGCGCTGCAAGCCCAGCTTTACGCCGTGGTTAACCAGTCGCCCAAAGCCCTGCAGTTGCTGGGCGAGGCCAAGGCCAAAGGCCTGGATAACAGCGATGCCAACGAGCACGAAATTTATATGTACGCCGGCGCCTGGGAACAGGCCGCCCAGGCCTTTAGCGCCTATGTGCAGCGGCAAAAAAACCTCAGCGCTTACGATGCCATCAAGGCCGATATACTCGGCCATCAAACCGGTAAAGCGCCGGCCAGCCTGCTGGGCAACAAGCAGCCCAAGTTCAGCAGCCTGTGGGAGAAAAACGTTTACCAATTCTGGACCGACCAGCTCAGCCGCCAGCAGCTGGCACAAAAGGCCAGCAACCGCTGCGAGCGCACCGAGCTGTATTTTTACGCCGGCTACCGCCAGCTGATGCAGGGCAATAACCAGCAGGCACGCCAGGATTTTGCCGCGGTATTGCAGCAGGACACCTACCGCTTTATCGAGCGCCCACTCGCGCGCCGCCTGCTGGGACAGATGCAGTAATAAGTGGAGGATGGAAAGAATAGCGTCCCATTCGGGGACGAGGGAGGCATGGATGCCGACCTCGAGCCTACAAGGGTAAGGCAAGCGTTTGCGAAGCACTGCTTCGCGCGACGCTGAACGCCAGCAAGCTGTGCTTGTTGGCAGGCCCCGTAGGGTATTCACGGCGTTCCCCGAGTGGGACGCTATTCTTTCCAGACCCAACAGACCAATCACTTTCGTTTACAAATCTTCAACTACTACAAATCTGGACTCACCATGCCTACAGCAACCAGTAACACCAGCGGCCAGGTGCCGCGCATTGTCGTCGTCGGCGGTGGCGCCGGCGGCCTGGAGTTAGCCACCAAACTGGGCGACAAACTCGGCCGCAAACGCAAAGCCGAAATCACCCTCATCGACCGCAACACCACCCACCTGTGGAAACCCCTGCTGCACGAAATTGCCGTGGGCACCATGGATGAAGATGTGGATGCAGTGAGCTATCGCGGCCACGCCAATGCCCACCATTTTTTCTTTCGCGTAGGCACCCTGGTGGATATCGACCGCAACAGCCGCGAAGTGGTACTGGCCCCCATGCAAGACGATGAAGGCGTGGAATTTTTGCCCTCCACCCGCATCCCCTACGACTATTTGGTAATTGCCCTCGGCTCTGTTTCCAACGACTTCAACACCGCCGGGGTAAAAGACCACTGTCTGTTTCTGGATAGCCCCAGCCAGGCGCACAAATTCCACACCAAACTGCTCAACAAATTTTTGCGCATCCAACGCGTCACCGGCAAAAACGACAACGTGCGCATCGCCATAGTCGGCGCCGGCGCCACCGGGGTAGAGCTATCGGCCGAACTGCACCACGCTGTACACGAAATCCACAACTACGGTTTCGATGCCGTCTCCAACGACCACCTGCACGTCACACTCATCGAGGCCGGGCCGCGCATACTGCCCGCCCTGCCCGAGCGCATCTCCGCCGCCGCCCACGGCGAGCTGGTTAAAATCGGTGTGGATGTAAAACTCAACACCATGATCACCTCCGCCTCCAAAGAGGGCCTGCACACCAAAGACGGCCAGCTGATCGCCGCCGACTTAATGGTGTGGGCCGCGGGCATTAAGGTGCCGGAATTTATGGCTAATATCGCCGGGCTGGAAACCAACCGCATCAACCAACTGCATGTGAATGAGTTTTTGCAAACCACCCGCGACCCGCACATTTTTGCCATAGGCGACTGCGCCCAGTTCACCAACCCCGATGGCAGCCGGGTGCCGCCGCGGGCGCAATCCGCACACCAAATGGCCAGCACCTGCTACAAAAATTTGCTAGCGCTGCTCAACCACAAACCGCTCAAGGCCTACCAGTATTCCGACTACGGCTCGCTCATCTCCCTGGCCAGCTATTCCACCGTCGGCAGCCTTATGGGCAACCTGAGCAAAGGCAGCATGTTTATTGAAGGCCGCTTGGCGCGCATGGTGTATATCTCGCTCTACCGCATGCACCAAATCGCCATCCACGGGCTGATCCGCACCGGCCTGATTATGCTCGGCGGGCGCCTCAACCGCTGGCTGCGCCCGCGCCTGAAACTGCACTAACTCCCAAGAGCCTGCCCTGCTATAGTCAAACGACGAAAGTCAAACGACAAACGATTGCCCGCCAATCGCACAATAACAATCAGGAGCAGGCTCCATGCACATCGGCAACCCGTTTTTCTTTTTGGCACAGGCTGCAGTATGAGCCTGCGCGACCTAGTGCCACCAGAACTCTACCTGGCCGCCCTGCAGCGCTTGGCAGAGCAACCAGATAACGGCAACCCCGAGCTGGCCCTGTACCACACCAGCCTGCAACTGCTACTGGAACAACAGCGGGAATTGCAGGCACAGCTGGCCGTTAGCAGCCGGCTGCTGGAAGCCACCCAAAGCATCGCCCACATAGGCTCAGTGGAGATGGAGTTGCCCAGCGGCAGCATCCGCTGGAGCGACGAAACCTATCGCCTGCACGACCTGGAGCCAGGCAGCTTCGACCCCAACCTGCACAGCACCCTGGAATACTATTTGCCCGAATCCCGCGAGCGCCTTAGCCAAGCGCTGACCCAGGCGCGCGCCACTGGCACCGGCTTTGACCTGGAGCTGAGTAAGTACACCTTCAAGGGGCGGCGCATTGATGTGCGCATCACCTGCAACAGCCAGTTCGACGCCCAGGGGCAGATGGTGCGCCTGTCCGGCGTGGTGCAAGACATCACCCAGCAAAAGCGCGCCCAGGCCTTTCAACAACATCACCGCCGGCTGCTGGAAATGCTGCTGGAAAAAGCCCCCCTGGCGGAGATATTGCAGCGCATTGCCCTCGACGTTGAACAGATGATGCCCGGCGGCCTCTGTTCGCTGTTGCTGCTCGACGACAAGGGCCAACTGCTGCTGCATGGCGCTGCCCCCAGCCTGCCGGATTTTTTCGTCGCCGCCATCGACGGTATGGCCATAGGCCCCAACCGGGGCGCCTGTGGCACCGCCGCTTATAGCGGCAAGCGGGTGATAGTGGAGGACATCCAAACCGACCCCCAATGCGCCGACTACCGGGAGCTGGCTGAGCGCTGCGGGCTGCGCGCCTGCTGGTCGCAGCCGATACTGGCGCCCAGCGGCCGGGTGCTGGGCAGCTTTGCTATCTACCACCGCCAACCCGCCATCCCCGACCAGCACGACCTGGCCCTGCAGGAAAGTGCCGCCCACCTGGTGGCCCTGGCCATCGAAAAAACCCGCGCCGAAACCCGCCTGCAACTCACCGCCAGCGTGTTCAGCCAAACCCGCGAGGGAATCCTGATTACCGACGCCCAGGGCATCATCATTGAGGTGAACGCCGCCTTCAGCGACATTACCGGCTACAGCCGCGAAGAAGTGCTGGGGCAAACCCCCAGCCTGTTGCA
>CAMLRI010000026.1 GCA_946482385.1 uncultured Cellvibrio sp. | reverse complement strand
TGACTGTATCGGCGGTGCGTTACAGCCGTTTCCACGGCAGCAAAAAAATGCGCAAGGGTGTGGCCTCCACCTTCCTGGCCGATCGCGCCGGGGGCCTGGATGTGCCCATTTTTGTGCAGCCGAGCAAGCATTTTCACTTGCCTGAGCAGGGCGACCTGCCAGTCATTATGGTGGGGCCGGGTACCGGCGTAGCGCCTTTCCGCGGCTTTTTGCAGGAGCGCCAGGCCCGCGGCGATGCCGGCAAAAGCTGGCTGTTCTTTGGCGAACAGCACGCCGCCAGTGACTTCTATTACCAGGAGGAGCTGCAACAATTCCAAAAGGATGGCGTGCTTAGCCACCTGAGCCTCGCCTTCTCCCGCGACCAGGCGCAAAAAATCTATGTGCAGGACCGTATGCGCGAGCAGGGCGCCCAGCTGTGGGAATGGCTGGAGCAGGGCGCCTGCTTCTACGTGTGCGGCGACGCCAGCCGTATGGCCAAGGATGTCGACCAGGCGCTGCGCGACATCATCCAGCACTACGGCCGCTTCGACGAGGCGGAAACCGTTAACTACATCCGCAAGCTCAATATGGATAAGCGCTACCTGCGGGATGTTTACTAAACCTGCGATTGCTCTAAGTCCGCGATTACTCTAAGCCTGGCGATTATTCAGGCACTTTTTGGCCCCCAGGGATGGAGGCACAGGAAATAATCAGCATTTAACCTCCCTGTATTTATGCCCCCTGGGGTGGCTTACCAAGAACTCATGCACAGACTTATGCACAGCTTTTGTGGGTAAGTGGCTGGCTGGTTTTTAAACGCTGCTGTCTGGTTGCGGGGCGCTGTTGGTTGTAGAGTGCTGGGCATGGTATTTGCTCAAATTTTGACTGGCGCTACCCGGCCAGGCTAATGTCCCAGCTGTTGACGTCAAATTTACGCGCCCCAAGGCGATTTACCCTTGCGCCCTTGGAGGCGAATTTGTAATCTGCGCCGCCCTTGGCGCCTATACCCGCCATCCGCTTCCATCCTCGATCCTGTTGGAGATATCCGATGCTAAAACTACCCGAAACCCTGCGCGAAAACGTTCGCCTTTTGGGAGAGTTGCTGGGTGAAACCATCCATGCGCACGAAGGCGCCGAACTGTTCGACAAGGTCGAGAAGATTCGCCAGGTAGGCAAGGCGATCAATCAGGCAGAAGGTGGCGATTCCGCCCCCCTGGTTGCAGCCCTGAGCAGCCTGGAAGATAAAGACGTACTGCCCATAGTGCGCGCCTTTAACCAGTTCCTGAACCTGGCCAACATCGCCGACCAGGAATACTTTTCCAGTGCCGAAGCCGAAGCCGAAGACAGCCTGCAAGTGCTGTTGCAGCAGCTGGCCGCCGAAAAAGGCAAAGATGCCCTGGCAGAAGTCATCAGCAAGCTGCGCATTGAATTGGTGCTGACGGCCCACCCCACCGAGGTGACCCGCCGCACCCTGATCCGCAAGTACGACCAAATTGTCGATACCCTGGCCGATCGCCAAAACCCCAGCCTGCTCACCTTCGAGCAGGATAAACTGCGCGGCCGTTTGCACCGCTTGGTGGAAGAAATCTGGGCCACCGACGAAATCCGCTCTATCCGTCCCACCGCCGTGGACGAAGCCAAATGGGGCTTTGCTGTAATCGAAAACAGCCTGTGGCAGGCGGTGCCGGATTTTATCCGCCACCTGGATCGCATGTGCGCACGCCATCTGGGGCAATCCCTGCCCACCGAGCTGCGCCCCTTTAAGTTTTACTCCTGGATGGGCGGCGACCGCGATGGCAACCCCAATGTCACCCACAAAATCACCCGCGAGGTGCTGCTGCTGGGCCGCTGGATGGCCGCCGAGCTTTATGCCCGCGATATCTACAGCCTGGGCGGCGACCTGAGCATGAGCGAAGCCAGCGACGAGCTGCGCGCCCTCTATCCGGAAAGTGCCACGCCTTATCGCGATGCCATGTACGACCTGCGCAAGCGTATCCAGGCCACCCTGGAATGGTCCGAAGCACGCCTGCAAGGGCGCAATGTCGAAGCGCCGGCCGACCTGATTACCAGTCGCGACGACCTGCTGGCACCGCTTAACCTCTGCTTCCGTTCGCTCAATGATGTCGACCTGCCGCACATCGCCAATGGCCCGCTGTTGGACACCATCCGCCGCGTGCACTGTTTTGGTATCAACCTGGTGCCTTTGGATATTCGCCAGGATGGCGAGCGCCATGTGCAGGCCATCGACGAGCTGGTGCGCTACCTGGAGCTGGGCGATTACCGCGGCTGGTCAGAAGAAGAACGCCAAGCCTTCTTGCTGGATGCCCTGCAAAGCAAGCGCCCGCTGCTGCCGGCCAGCTGGCCGATGAGCGACGACACCGCCGAGGTGTTGGCCACCTGCCGGGTGATCGCCCAGGAGCCGCGCGAAATCCTCTCGCACTACATTATTTCCATGGCGCAGCAGCCCTCCGATGTTCTGGCGGTAGCGCTCTTGCTGAAAGAGTGTGGTATGGGCTGGAACATGCCCATAGTGCCGCTGTTTGAAACCCTCGACGACCTCGACCGCGCCCCCAGCGTGATGGATCGCCTGTGGAGCCTGGACTGGTACCAGCAGTACTCCAGCCAGCAGCAAACCATCATGATCGGCTATTCGGATTCCGCCAAAGATGCCGGCAAACTTTCCGCCACCTGGGCGCAATACAAGGCCCAGGAAAAGCTGGTGGCCCTGTCCGACAAGTACGATGTATCCCTGGTGCTGTTCCACGGCCGTGGCGGCACCGTTGGTCGCGGCGGCGGCCCGGTGGAAAAAGCCATGGCCTCCCAGCCGCCCGGTTCCGTTAAAGGCCGTATCCGCGTTACCGAGCAGGGCGAGATGATCCGCTATAAGTTCGGTTTGCCCCGCGTGGCCTTTAAAAACCTCTCGTCTTATTTAGTGGCGACCCTGCGCGCGACCCTGGCGCCCAATGCTGCCCCCAAGCCCGAGTGGCGCGACCTGATCGAGCGCATGGGCAAGGCCAGCCTCGAGGCCTACCGCAGTGTGGTGCGCGGCCATAAGGATTTCGTTCCCTACTTCCGCAACCTCACGCCCGAGCAGGAACTGAGCCTGCTGGCCCTGGGCAGCCGCCCGGCCAAGCGCAAATCCACCGGCGGGGTAGAAAGCCTGCGCGCCATTCCCTGGGTATTTGCCTGGACCCAGGTGCGCCTCAACCTGCCGGCCTGGTTGGGCACCCGCCAGGCGCTGGAATACGCCCTGGCCAACGACCCGGCGCTGCTCGACGACATGCTGGCCAACTGGCCCTTCTTCTCCAGCTTTATCGACCTGCTGGAAATGGTAATCGGCAAGGCCGACGGCCCCATCTGCAGCTACTACGAGCAGCAGTTGGTGCCAGTGGAATACCGCGGCCTGGGCGAGCAGTTGCGCGGCGATCTGGATGCCCTGGAGCAATTGCTCAACCAGATTAAAAAGCAGGAGCTGCTGCTGCAAAGCGACCCCATGCTGCGCCAGTCCCTGGCGGTGCGTAAGCCCTACGTCAACCCGCTCAACTATTTGCAGGCGGAGTTGCTCAAGCGCTACCGCAGCAGCGAAAACATCAGCCCCGACCTGGAGCGCGCGCTCAAGGTCACTATGGCGGGCATTGCGGCAGGTATGCGCAATACCGGTTAATCTGCTGCTATTTCGCCACCTTTAAAAACCCGGCCAGCGCCTGCGCTCGCCGGGTTTTTTTTATGGCGCAGAAGCCGGCGCACAAGGTTATCGGCCAAGGTTTTAATAATACTTTTGAACTAAAAAACCTTACCCAACCCCCACTTTTGACATCAATTTAAACCCCGTCTATACCTTAGAGACCAATTTCATCCAGCCTCTTTTTCTGCTGATTACAGGCCAGATTGCGCCTGTTCCGTCCTAACTTGTTGAGTGGTCACTATGAATACCGGATTTATCCCCACTGCCAAGGCGTCCCTGCCTGTTGCGGGCGGCAGTTCACCTGTATTGCACTTGGGTTTATTGGCTGCACTGGGTGGCGTCAGTCTGCTGTTGATTGTGTTCTCCACGCTCGGCGGTTTGTGGCAGGGCTTGTTGCTGTTGCTGGTGTTGGGCTTGTGTGTGTGGTTGGGCCGCGAGCTGTTGCTGTTGGTTGAATTCCGCGCGCAAACCCAGGCGCAAAGTGCGCAAATAGAAGCGGAGCTGCGCCAGGCCGAACAGCACAAAATACTGGTGGGCAATTACCAGGCATTAATTAAAGAAGTTCTGCCCTTATGGCAGCGTCAAACCGAGCTGGCGCGCCACCAACTGGAAAAAAGTATTGCCGAACTGGTCAACCGCTTTTCCGAAATTCACGGCCGGTTACAGGCTGCTGTTACCAGCTCCGCACAAACTGCAGGCAGCATGAAGGGCGATACCGGCCTGGGTGGTGTGATTCATTTTGCCAGCCGCGAGTTGGGCAAAATTACCTCCACCCTGCGCGATGCCATACAGCAGCGCGATGAACTGCTCGGCGAAATTTCCGGCTTATCGAAAATTACCGTTGAATTAAGTGGTATGAGCGCCGAGGTGGCGGGCATAGCCTCGCAAACCAACTTGCTCGCCCTTAATGCTGCGATTGAAGCAGCGCGCGCCGGCGAATACGGGCGCGGCTTTGCCGTGGTGGCCGACGAAGTGCGCACCCTCTCCACCCGCTCCGGTGAAACCGGCTCGCGTATTGGCAAGCGTATCGAGCAAGTCAACTCCACATTGCAAACTACCCTGGACCGCACCACTGCCTACGCCCAGGAAGATAACAACCGTCTCAGTGCCTCCGAGTCCACTATTGCGCAAGTGATCGACCAATTCCAAAACTCCAGCGAAAACATTTTGCAATCGGCGCAAGTATTGGAGCAGGAGAGCAGCGGCGTGCAGCAGAGTGTTGAAGAGGTATTGGTCAACCTGCAATTCCAGGATCGCGTCAGCCAAATCCTCAGCCATGTCACCGGTGATATGGACAAGCTGGTAGCCGCTATTGAGGACCATCAAACCTGTTTGCGCCATGGCACCCAGGTGCGCCCGCTCGATGTGGGCGAGTGGATGGCTGCTATCCAAAAAACCTACACCACATTGGAGCAGGTCGACGTGCATCGCGGTGCCCAGTACAACAAGGCGCCGGATAAATCAGAAATTACATTTTTTTAAGGGGGCTTCATGTCCAAGGTGATTTTGGTAGTGGATGATTCGGCGAGTATCCGCCAGGTAGTTGGCATGGCGCTGCGCGGCGCTGGCTATACCGTAGTGGAGGCCAGCGACGGGCGCGATGCCCTGAGCAAACTGGATGGCCAGAAAATCAATTTGGTCATTTCCGACGTGAACATGCCCAATATGGATGGCATAACTTTTGTGAAGGAAATGAAACAAAAACCCAATTACAAATTTACCCCGGTGATTATGCTCACCACCGAAGGTGCCGACGACAAGAAAAAAGAAGGCCAGGCCGCCGGCGCCAAAGCCTGGATTGTTAAACCCTTCCGCCCCGAGCAAATGCTGCAAGCGGTTTCCATGCTAATTCAATGAGGTGTGTGCCATGGCCATCAGTCGCAAAACCAGCAAGGACACCACCGCGCTCGCCATATCGGGTGAATTAACAATTTACACAGTGGCGCAGGTAAAGGATGAATTTTTGTCGGAGCCATTGCCCACCACCGCCAAAGTGAATCTGGATTTGCACCAGCTGGCCGAGCTGGATACCGCCGGTGTGCAGCTGCTGCTGTTTATCAATAAATTAATCACCGAGGCCTCTATAGAGGTCGCCATCGGCAAAACCAATGAGCTGGTCGATGCAGTGTTTTCACTACTGGATATACCCAGCCATTTTGCCAAGGAACACTGATATGAATCTTGATAGCGCGCTGCAAACGTTTTTCGCCGAGGCTGCTGAATTGCTCGACGCCATGGAGGCTGCACTGTTGCGCCTGGATGATGGCGAGCAGGATCGCGAAACCATCAACGAATTGTTTCGTGCGGTGCACACCATTAAAGGCTCGGCGGGATTATTTGGCTTGGACGATATCGTCAAGTTCACCCATATAGTGGAAAACCTGCTCGACAATGCCCGCGATGGCAAAGTTACCCTGACCTCGGATTTGTTGAGCATACTGCTGCCCTGCCGCGATCATATTGCGCGCCTGGTCGACAACGCCCGCCAGGGCAGTGCCAACGATGGCGAATGCCTGGCGCAAGGCCGTGCGCTCCTGGATAGCTTGTCCCCTTGGTTGGCGGATGATCACAAGGCGGCAGGCAAACAGCCCCAGCTTGCGCCCAGAGCTACCAAGGCGGAGCCAGAGGGCAAACGCTCGGAAAAAGATGCCTGGCATATTTCAGTGCGCCTGGGGCGCGATTTGCTGCGCAACGGTATGGACCCGCTGTCGATCATCCGCTTCCTCAATACCCTGGGCAAAATTGTCCACATTGCCACCATAGCCGACCACCTGCCCACCGATGAGAGTTTTGATCCGGAAGATTTGTACCTGGGTTTTGAAATCAGCCTGCAATCCGATTCCTCCCAGGAGGAAATCGAAGATGCCTTTATGTTTGTGCGCGATGATGCCGAGCTAACCATTATTCCGCCGCGCAGCAACATCCAAGCCTATATCAATCTGATTAAATCCCTGCCGGAAAATGTACAGCGTCTGGGCGAAATCCTGATCAAAAGCCACGCCATTACCTACCAGGAACTGGAAGCGGCCCTGGAGGTGCAAAAACAGCAAGCCATAGAGCAAAAGCCTGTGGCCAAAATTGGCAATATCCTGGTGGAATCGCAAACCGTTGCGCCGGAAATTGTCGACGCGGCACTGGAAAAGCAAAAGGCCATCAGCGAGCGCAAAAATACCCCCGAAAGCCGTTTTATCCGCGTCGATGCCGATCGCCTCGACAAGCTGATAAACCTGATTGGCGAATTGGTCATCAATCGTCAGCGCATAGATTTGCTGGTGTCGGGTTTGTCCAATCCCAGCTTGTCGGAAGCAGTCACTTCCATGGGCAGTTTCACAGAGCAGATCCGCGATGCCGCACTCACCTTGCGCATGGTGCCTATCGGTGAAACCTTCCAAAAATTCAAACGCGTAGTGCGCGATACCGCCAAGTCATTGGGCAAGGAAATTGACTTGGTGATTGAAGGGGCGGAAACCGAATTGGATCGCTCCATGGTGGAAAAGCTCAACGACCCCTTAATGCATATTGTGCGCAATGCCATGGATCACGGTATCGAATCTGTGCATTTGCGCCGCGAGCGCAACAAACCCAGCGCCGGCACCTTAAAACTGACGGCGCGTCACGATGCCGGCAATATCGTGATCGGCATCAGCGACGATGGCGGCGGCCTGGATGTGGAGCGCATCCGCAAAAAAGCCATTGCCAATGGTTTGATTGATGCAGGGGCACAGCTGACCCAACAGGAATTGTTCCAACTGATTTTTCACCCGGGTTTTTCCACTGCCGAGCAGGTAACCAACTTGTCTGGCCGCGGTGTGGGTATGGATGTGGTACGGCGCAATATTGAGGAATTGCAGGGCGGCATAGATATAGAGAGCGAGCTGGGTGTGGGAACCCACTTTATTATCCGCCTGCCACTTACCCTGGCGATTATTGATGGCTTCCATGTGGCGGCCAGCAATGTGGATTTTATCGTGCCGCAAAACACTATCCTGGAATGTGTGGACCTGCATTCGCTCAATCATGTGCAGGGGCAAAATTGCGTTAACTTGCGCGGTGAGCAGGTGCCTTATATTCGTCTGCGTGAAATTTTTAATTTACCCCTGCAGGACGTAGATCGGGAAAAAATTGTGGTAGTGCAGTTTGGTGAAAAGCGCGCCGGATTAGTGGTGGACGAGCTGCATGGTGAAATTCAAACCGTAGTAAAACCCATGGGCCCCATTTTTCAGGCGCTTAAAGGTATAGGTGGTTCCAGTTTGCTTGGCACAGGCGCAGTAGCTCTGATCGTGGATGTGCAGCAACTGATCAATTTTGCAATTAGCAAAGAACATATGCGCAACAATGCCTTTGCCGGCAATATGCAGGAGATGGACAAATGACCCAGGTAGCAGCCGCGAAAAAAATGACAGCAGCCAGTGTTAAAAAACAGTATCTGACCTTTTGTATCGGCAGTGAACACTATGGCCTTGAGTTGTCGCAAACCCGTGAAATTATTGAATACAGCGGCATCACAGCCGTGCCATTGATGCCCAATTTTTTGCGCGGGGTTATCAACCTGCGCGGCGAAGTGGTGCCGGTAATCGATCTGGCGGTGCGCCTTGGCCGTAAACCTATAGAAGTGCAGCGTCGCACTTGCATTATTGTGGTGGAAATATCCACCAATGAGCAAAGCCATGTATTGGGTTTGCTGGCTGATGCGGTGAGTGAAGTAATTGAAATTGAGGCGGAAGATATAGAAGACGCTCCTTCTTTTGGTGCCAACATCCGCGCCGATTTTATTCAGGGTATCGCCAAGCAGGGCGATGAGTTTGTGGTGTTGCTGGATGCCAATAGTGCACTCTCCATTCGCGAGCTGGCACATCTGGTGGAAGCGCAACTGGAATAGCCAATAACGCCCGATAACGGCAGGTGGCGGATATGCTCAACAATCTTACGTTAAAGTTTAAAATCATGTTGCTCAGCATTCTGATGGTGCTGGGCTTGGTGGTGTTGGGGTTGTCGGCCTTTGTGCAGCTCAAGCAGTTTAATTCGATTGTGGTTGACAGCGCCGAGCATATCCAGCGCCGCTCGGAGATCTTGGCCAACGTACAGCAGGCCTCCATTCATTTTAAAACCCAGGTGCAAGAGTGGAAAAATATTCTGATACGCGGCAATGACCCGGCGCAATTGGATAAATACACCAAGGGTTTTATTAAGGAAGAGGGCGAGGTGAATGCCTTGCTGCATAAAGCCATGGAGTTGCAAAAGCTGGAGGCTGAACCTATTGATGCCTACCAGGCTTTGGTTAAGGAGCATGCCACCCTCGGTGAAAATTATCGCAAGGCCTTGGAAAAGTTTGATCGTGCCGATAGCGAAACCGGTAAAAAGGTCGACAAATTGGTATCGGGTATGGATCGCGCGGCAGCCCAGCAAATGGATGCCCTGGCCGATGAAACCCTTGCTGGTTTTGCCCAGTATTTGGTGGATACCGAGGCAAAAACCGATAGCGTTTACACCCGCACCCTGAGTTTGCTGTTAATTATCAGCCTGGGCGCCTCTACCATCATAGTGGTAGTTATGGTGATTATTTTCCGCGATTTGTTTAACACCCTGGGCGGTGAACCTGCCTACACTTCCGACGTGGTGGCGCGGGTGGCCGATGGCCAGTTGAATTTTGATATTCAGCTCAAGCAGGGCGACCAGTCATCGCTGCTGGCCAGCGTGGCTAATATGCGGCAGCAGCTAGCGCAAATTATTGCCGAGGTGCGCAGTTCCGCCGATGCGCTGTCGTCAGCTTCGGAAGAGGTAAACGCCACAGCCCAATCCCTGGCCAAGGGCGCATCGGTGCAGGCGGCCAGTGTGGAGGAAACCTCCGCCTCTATGGAGCAGATGGCCGCGTCTATCGCCCAAAATACCGAGAACGCCAAGGTGACCGATGGCATTGCGCAAAAGGCCTCGCGGGACGCGTCAGCCAGCGGTGAAGCTGTGTTGGGCACCATTGAGGCCATGCAAAAAATTGCCGAGCGCATATCGGTGATTGACGATATTGCTTACCAAACCAACTTGTTAGCACTGAATGCCGCCATTGAAGCGGGGCGCGCGGGAGAACACGGCCGCGGTTTCGCGGTGGTCGCCTCCGAGGTGCGCAAGCTGGCCGAGCGCAGCCAGGTGGCGGCGCAGGAAATTGGCCAGTTGGCCGGCGAAACGGTGAAAAGCGCCGAGCGCGCCGGCACTATGCTTAACGATATGGTTCCTGCCATCCGCAAAACCGCCGATTTGGTGCAAGAAATTACCGCCGCATCCCAAGAGCAGAATACCGGTGTGGTGCAAATCAATGGCGCTATAGGCCAGGTGAGCCAAACCTTGCAACAAAACGCGGCGGCCTCGGAAGAATTGAGCTCCACCTCCGAAGAAATGAGCGCCCAGGCGATTCGCCTGCAAGAGTCCATGACCTATTTTAAATTGGATGCCATGGCCGCGCAGGGCAGCCTTGGCGGTGCCAAAGCCAAATCAGTAAAAGTGGCGCCTGCCCAACCTGTAACGAAAGGCAAATCCCGGGGCGAGCCAGTGGTGCCTGCTGGTAAAAAGCGTGCGGCTCAAGCTGCGGATGACCAGGATGAAAATTTTGTACGCTTTGACTGAGTGATGATGGAGTAGATGACTTTGACTATGACGCAGGATCTAGCCAGTACCCCCTTGCCATCCGATAAGGAGTTCCAGTTATTCCAGCGCTTGATTCACGACAAGCTGGGCATCTTTTTGCCGGAGCAGAAAAAGGCGCTGTTGAGTAATCGCCTGTGGAAGCGCCTGCACGCCTGCGACGTCAATGGCTACAGCGAATACTATCGCTACATCCAAAGCCCTCAGGGGCGCCAGGAGCTGGATACAGCACTGGAATTAATGACCACTAACGAAACCTATTTTTTTCGCGAACAAAAACATTTTGATTATCTGACCAATGAAATTTTGCCGGCCCTAAAGCCGCCGGCGCAATTTCGCGTGTGGAGCGCGGCAGCGTCTACCGGTGAGGAGCCCTACAGCATCGCCATGGTGCTTAAGGATCGCTGCCCGGTGGCGTGGGAGCTGTTGAGTTCCGATGTTAATGCTCGGGTTATCCAGCAGGCGCGCACAGGTATTTACCCACTGGCGCGCGCCAAAAATATTTCCCAGGATTATCTGCACCGCTTTTGCCGCAAGGGTATAGGCCCCCAGGCGGGCAATATCCGGGTGGCGCAGGACCTGCGTCAATCGGTAGATTTTTTCACGCTGAACTTGCATGAAGAGTTTCCTGATATTGGCAAGTTTGATTTGATATTTTTGCGCAATGTGCTCATTT
>CAMLRI010000025.1 GCA_946482385.1 uncultured Cellvibrio sp. | reverse complement strand
ATGCTGAAAAACGGCGCGCCCGAGCACGACAAATACGAATTCAAACAAGTGGCCATTTTAAGCTGGGCCTACCTGGCCACCTTCGGTTCGGAAATTGCCGTGGTATCGGTATTGCCCGCCTTCTTTATGAGCACCTTCGCCGGCCTGAGTGTTACCCAGGCAGCTATGCTGGGTGGCTCCTTCGCCTTTATGAACCTGGTAGCGCGCCCCGGTGGCGGCTGGGTGAGCGATAAATTTGGCCGCCGCGCGAGCATGACGGTGATCCTCGCTGGCGTAACTGTTGGTTACTTGCTGCTGTCGCAAATCAACGCCAGCTGGCCGCTCTACCTCGCTTTCACCGCCGTGTTTGTTTGCTCGCTGTTTGTGCAAGCCGGTTGCGGTGCGGTGTTTGCCGTGGTGCCCTTAATCAAGCGCCGCATGACCGGCCAAATCGCCGGCCTGGCCGGTGCCTATGGCAACGTGGGTGCGCTCTTCTTCCTCACCATGAACACCTTTATCGAACCCCATATGTTCTTCTACATGCTCGCCACCGCTGCCGCTATCGGCCTGGTGTTTGTGCAATTCCTGAAAGAGCCCAAAGGCCATGTGGTGGAAGTGAATGAAGATGGTTCACTGCATAAGATTGAAGTGAGTTAAAAACTCGCTGCTACCGCGATGCGAGTTTGGCTTTGGGGTAGATGTTTCGAAACATCTACCCCAATGACAAACGATGTGGTGGCAGGTTTTGGTACTATCTATGCCCGCTCAGCGGGCATTTTCTTTTTACGTATCACGAAAAAATATTGGTAGCCGTCATGGATCACATCCAATCATCACTGCAAATCAGCTTTGCGCAAAAAAGTGACGCCGGGCGCAAGCCGGAAAACCAGGATACGGTGGGCGCGCGCCTGCCCGAAGGCATGCTGCTCACCAGCAAAGGCATAGCCATCGCCATTGCCGACGGCGTTAGCAGCAGCCAGGCCGCGCGCGAGGCCAGCCAAACCGCCATCGCCGGTTTCCTCAACGACTACTACGCCACCCCCGACACCTGGCGCACCCAACAATCCGCCATGCGCGTGATCCAGGCGCTCAACTCCAGCCTCTGGGGGCGCAGCCAAAACTCCATTTACGGCCAGGGCTACCTCACCACTTTTTCCGCACTGATCTTAAAAGGCGACACCGGATTTATTTTTCATGTAGGCGACACCCGCGTCTACCGCTTGCGCGACCACAACCTCGAACAGCTCACCCGCGACCACACCCAACGCATCGACAAACACACCACCCACCTCAGCCGCGCCATGGGCGCCGACCCCTACCTCGAAGTGGACATGCACAGTTTGGAATTACAGCGCGGCGATATTTTTATTTTATCCAGCGACGGCATCCACGAAGCCATACCGCCCCAGGAACTCAAACAACTCATCATCAACCAGCGCGACAACCTGGATCTGTTGGTAGAGCAAGCCCTGCAACTGGCCCTGCAACACCAGAGCGACGACAACATCAGTATCCAGGCACTGCGGGTAGAAAATATCGGCACCACCGGCCAGGACGACGCCGTGCAAGTGCTCTCGCGCCTGCCCTTTCCGCCAGTGCTATCCCCCGGGCAAATTCTCGATGGCTTGCGCATCAAAAAAATCCTGCACGAATCCACCCGCAGCCAGGTGTATTTGGTGGAAGATGAAAAACATAATTTACTGGCGATGAAAACGCCCTCGGAATTATTCGCCGACGACAAAGCCTATATCGAACGCTTTGTCATGGAAGCCTGGATAGGCGCGCGCATCCAAAGCCCCGGGGTGGTGCGGGTCATACCTGCACCCGAAGCGCGCTCTTGCCTTTACTACCTCACCGAATACATCCCCGGCCCTACGCTCACCCAACTGCTTAAAGAGCGCGGCAAATTATCCATACTCGATGCGGTGGAATTAACGGAAAGTTTGATTCGCGGCCTGCGCGCTTTTCATCGCAAAGAAACCCTGCACCAGGATCTCAAACCCGACAATATCGTCATCAGCGCCAAAGGCCCCATGATTGTCGACTTTGGCTCCTGCTGGGTTGCCGGGGTGCAGGAAGCCGGCACCCCTATAGAGCGCGACCATGTGCTCGGCACCCTCGACTACTCCGCCCCCGAATACCGCTACGGCGGCAGCCCCAGCGCCGCCGCCGACCAATTTTCCCTGGCGGTGCTGCTGTACGAAATGCTCACCGGCAAACTGCCCTACGGCAGCGCCTACGGCAAAGCCATGGATCTAAAAAGTTTTCAAAAACTCGAATACATATCCGCCATGAAGCACAACCCGCTGGTGCCCTACTGGCTGGATAAAGCCCTGGAAAAAGCCCTGCACATCAACCCCAGCCACCGCTACGAAGCCCTCAGCGAATGGCTGCAGGATTTAAAGCGCCCCAACCCCAACTGGCTCAGCCCCCGCGCCCAACCCCTGCTGGAGCGCAACCCGCTGCTGCTATGGAAACTTATCGCCGCCAGCGGTTGGCTGTGCGCCCTGGCGCTATTGCTGTGGCGCCGCTAAAACTCCCACCAGCGCACAAGCCTAACCCTAGCCCTGTCACGCTTTTACCCAAGGCGTGAATTCCATTGCCACAGGGCGGCGATTACTCTGATAATCTGCTCAAATAACGCACATTACGGATAATTCGCCATGGCCAATAAAACTGCGCTGATCGTCGACGACTCCAGCACCGCCCAATACCGCCTGAAAAAAATGCTGCGCCCCTACAACCTGCAAATTGATGCAGTGGATTCCGGCGAAGCCGCGCTGGATTATTTGGCGCGCAAACTCCCCGATGTGATTTTTATGGACCACCTGATGCCGGGCATGGATGGCTTGCGCGCCCTGCAAATTATTAAATCCCACCCGGAAACCGCCATGGTGCCGGTGATTATGTACACCGCCCAAAGCGGCGACCTCTACACCGGCCAGGCGCGCGCCCTGGGTGCCCTGGATGTGGTGAGCAAAGACAGCATCAACGCCATGGATTTATCCAAAGTGATGCAGGCAATTCACCTCAAACCCGAGCAGAGCACGGCAACATCTGGGCCGGTTGAATCGCCCGAATTAATTGCCGCCGCCAATTCAGTCAGCGACCTGCCCATTAATGAACAAGTGAGCGATGCTGATTACCCGTTTATTGAACGGCGCGCGCCCAACCAAACACTGGTCGACCAAACCCGCAATTTGGAATTGCGCCTGAGCCATTTGGAACATTCACTGGAAGATAACCGCCGCGTGATTACCTCGCGGGTAGTGCGCGAATTGCAAAGCCTGCGCCACGGCCTGCGCCAGGAATTGGGCGAGTTATTCGCCAAGCAAATCCCCAAAATTGCGCCGGTTGTGCCGCCAGTGGCAGACACACAAGATGCAACACCAGCGCGCAGCAACAGCGGCTGGTGGTTGGTGGCAATACTGCTGCTGGTGGGCATTTATTATTTATTCACGATTCACCAACAACTGGCGCAGTTGGATCAGCGCCAAGCAGCCGCCGAGCTACAAACCGCCCTTCCCAGCGATGGCACAACAGCCGCGCCAATTCCCCCGCCCACCGCTGTCGCCGATTCACCAGCAACTGGCGCGGCAGGCGAACCAGCACCAGGGGGCAGCCAAGCCAATCCCTACCGCAACCAACAACTGCTCGATGACCTCAGCTGGGCGTTTAACCAAAGCGGCGCCATCAGCTTCCAGCAAAATACCCTAGACCCCAGCGCGGCGCTGCGCATTTACGATTTTATTGAGCGCCTGCGCGACAACAATTTTGTCGGCACAGTGGCGCTGGATATTTTTGTCGGCGATTTTTGCCTACTGCTGGACGCCCAGGGTGAGGGCCAATTGGCACCGGCCAACAGCACCCTCTCCAACTGTATTTTGTCGAGCGAGACCTACAACCTGGAGCGGGTGCGCAGCAACTACAGCCGCGCCCTGGAAAATAGCCTGGAGCGGTTTAGCAGCAGCGACAAGATTCGCCTGGAGATTAATAGCTACCTGGGCCCGGAACCCTACCCGGAGCGATTGCCGATTGTGAATAGCGGCGAGTGGAATAGCATTGCCCAGCGCAACAATCGCATTGAAGTGCATTTGTAGGCGCAGCCTATAGCCGAATAAAAAATAATGAAGATAAAAAATGGCCGGGAGCCATTTTAAACGCCGAAACGGCGGCCCGAAGGGTGGTGGCCATGGATGGCCACCATAAAAAAGGGCAACCCAAGGGTTGCCCATAAAGCCGACTCATGAAGCAGTCGAAGAAGAAGGAAAGCTCGTTAACGCACCATCAGATGCCGTCTATTCATCTGCATTCGCAAACTCATACACCGCATTAGCTAAGTCTTACACCTGCACTTGCACCAAACCATCATCCACCCGCACCGGGTAAACCGAAATGCGGTATTCGGGTTTTTCCAAACACTCGCCGGTGCGCAGGTTGTAGTGTTCTTTGTAGAGCGGCGATGCAATCACCACCGCATCGCCGAGGGAACCGATAATGCCGCGCGACAGCACATTGGCTTCGCCCACCGGGTCAAAGTTGGATACGGCAAACACTTCATTCAAACGGCGCGAGTGGAAAATCGCCACCTGTTGGTTATTCACCAGGGCGCAGACGCCGGTATCGGGAAGCAAATCTTCAATTTCACACACACTGATCCAGGGTTTTTCGCTCATGATATTTCTCACAAAAATAGGGGTTCATTCCTAGGCACACCCAGCACCTCCCTTTAACAAAGGGAGGCCGGGAGGGATTTATCAATCCACCAATTCCACAAACTGGATATCGCTGTGTTTGCGCTCCAGGGCAGTGGCCGGGCGAATTTGTTCGCGCTCCACCACATAGGCCAGGTTGTCGTCTTTTTTGTCGCTGTTGATAAAGTGCTTGAAGCGCTTTTGCAGCTCGGGGTTTTCCACTGTGGTTTTCCACTCGCACTGGTATTGGCTGATGTTGTGCGCCATTTGCGCTTCCAACTCGGCGCAGATGCCCAGCTTGTCGTCGATGACCACTTTCTTGAGGTAATCCAAACCGCCTTCGAGGTTTTCGAACCACACCGAGGTGCGCTGCAAACGGTCGGCAGTGCGGCAGTAGAACATCAGGATACGGTCGATGTATTTGATCAGGGTTTCGTTATCCAAACCTGTGGCAAACAAATCGGCGTGGCGCGGGCGCATACCGCCGTTGCCGCAGGTGTAAAGGCTCCAACCGGTTTCGGTGGCAATCACACCTATGTCTTTGCTTTGCGCTTCGGCGCACTCGCGGGTACAACCGGATACCGCAAACTTCAGTTTGTGGGGCGAGCGCAAACCCTTGTAGCGGTTTTCAATTTCAATCGCCATGCCCACGGAATCCAACACCCCGTAGCGGCACCAGGTGGAGCCGACGCAGGATTTCACCGTGCGCACCGATTTGCCGTAAGCGTGGCCAGTTTCAAAACCGGCATCCACCAGTTTTTTCCAAATTTCCGGCAGCTGGTGCAATTGCGCACCAAACAGGTCGATACGTTGGCCGCCGGTGATTTTGGTGTAGAGCTTGTACTCTTTACCAATTTGGCCCAGCACAATTAATTTTTCGGGGGTGATTTCACCGCCGGCAATGCGCGGCACTATTGAGTAGGTGCCATCTTTTTGCATATTGCCGAGAAAAATATCGTTGGTGTCTTGCAGGCCTATGTGTTTTTTATCCAACACATATTCGTTCCAGAATGACGCCAGGATAGAACCCACTGCCGGCTTACAAATATCGCACCCCAGGCCTTTGCCGTGGCTGTCGAGCAGTTCGTCAAAAGTTTTGATTTGCTTGACGCGCACTATGTCGGCCAGCTCTTGGCGCGAGTGGGGAAAGTGTTCGCAAATATGGTTGCTCACTTCCACGCCGAGTTTTTTCAATTCGGAATCCATTACCTGCTTGGCCAGGGCCGAGCAGCCGCCGCAACCGGTGGAGGCTTTGGTAACAGCTTTAATATCGCCCATGGTGCGGGCGCCATCTTGCACCGCGCAGCAAATAGCGCCTTTGCTCACATCAAAACAGGAACAGACACAGGCATTTTCCGGCAGGGCATCCACACCCAGGGCAGCGCCGCCGCCTTCCACGTTAGGCAGGATCAAACAGTTGGGGTCTTCCGGCAGATCCATGCCGTTTACGCACATGGATTGCAAGGTGCCGTAGGCTTCTACATCGCCCACCAATACCGCGCCGAGCAATTTTTTGTTGTCGGCGGAAACAATAATGCGCTTGTACACCTGCTCCACATCGTTGGCGTAGGTGTAGCTGAGGGAGCCGGGGGTGTTGCCGTGGGCATCGCCGATGGAGGCTACATCCACACCGAGCAATTTCAATTTGGTGCTCATGTCGGCGCCGAGGAATTGATCGCTGCCGCCAGTGATATGTGATACCGCCACTTTAGCCATTTGATAGCCGGGCGCCACCAAACCGTAAATGCGGTTGTTCCACAGGGCGCACTCGCCAATGGCGTAAACATCTTTGATGTTGGTTTGACAGTGATTGTCCACCACTATGCCGCCGCGCTCGCCCATAGCTATGCCACACTTGCGCGCCAGTTCGTCCTGCGGGCGGATGCCGGCAGAGAAGAGGATCATGTCGGTTTCCAAATGGCTGCCATCGGCAAAGTTCATGCGATAGCGCGCCTCGGTACCGGCGACAATTTCGGTAGTGGCTTTTTGCGTGTGCACACGCACACCCAACTCTTCAATTTTGCGGCGCAGCAAACGGCCGCCGCCTTCATCCAGTTGCACAGCCATCAGGCGCGGGGCAAATTCCACCACATGGGTTTCCAGGCCGGAATTTTTTAGTGCTGCAGCAGCTTCCAAGCCGAGCAGGCCACCGCCCACAACCACACCTACTTTGCTCACTTGTGCCGAGGTGGTAATGCGCTCCAAATCTTCGATGGTGCGGTATACCAAACAATGTTCACCGTTGTTGCCGGGAATGGGCGGCACAAAGGGGTAAGAGCCGGTGGCCAGCACCAGCTTGTCGTAAGCTTCACGGCGGCCAGAGGCGGTGATGATTTCTTTGTTGTCAAAATCCAAATCGACCACTTTGTCGCTGAGGATATATTGCACACCTTTCTCGTTGTAATAATCGGTGCTGGTGAGCATTAAATCTTCGGCGCTGGAACCGGAGAAATATTTGGAGAGTTGCACGCGGTCATAGGCCAGGCGCGGCTCTTCGGAAAAAGTAATCAATTGATACTGGCTGGCGTCAGCGTGGTTGGCCAGGTTGTCGATAAACTTGTGCCCCACCATGCCGTTGCCGACTACGATAATGCGCTTCTTCATAACTGCCTCACGGTTGTAATTTTGTTGTTGCTAAAAATTCATATCATTCGGAAAGAACAGCATCTCTCTCAGCCCACGCCGTAAATACATCCTTGTAGGCTCGAGGTCGGCATCCATGCCTCTCTCGGGGCTGAGAGAGACGCTGTTCTTTCCTTGCTACGGATTTGTAAAAGCGATTAAGCCAACAGGTATTGCTGCTCTTGCATAAACTGCTGCACTTGCGGCTGCTGTAATTGCTCGCGCAGGTTGACCACCTCGCCCACAATAATCAGCGCCGGCGATTGCACCTGCTCGCGCAATACAGCGGCGGGAAAATCGGCCAGGGTGCAAATAATGTTGCGCTGGTTGGCGCGGCAGCCGTTTTCGATAATGGCCACCGGCGTGGTGTCGCTCAGGCCGCCGGCCAGCAATTTTTCGGCAATTAAATCGGCGCGAGTCAGGCCCATGTAAAACACCAAGGTGTGTTTAAGTTGCGCCAGCGCCTGCCAATTCAGGTCGAGACTTTTTTCCGCATGGCCGGTAACAAAAGTGCAGCCCTGGGCAATACCGCGATGGGTCAGCGGAATATCGGCGTAGGTGCTGCAGCCAGATGCAGAGGTAATACCGGGAATCACTTCGGCGGCTATGCCGGCGCTGCGCAGCTCCAGCAATTCTTCGCCGCCGCGGCCAAACACAAAGGGGTCGCCACCTTTAATGCGGCACACATTGAGGCCAAGCTGCGCCTGGTTGACCAGCAGTTGGTTTAAATCTTCCTGGGCGATGCTGTGTTGGTTTTTGGCTTTGCCAACATAAAAAGCGGGAATATTTTTGGGAAAAAGGGCGCGGATTTCCGGGCTGACCAGGTAATCGTAAAAAATCACATCGGCGGTGTTGATGGCGCGCAGGGCTTTAAGAGTGAGCAGCTCGGCATCGCCGGGGCCGGCACCCACCAGCCAGACTTTGCCAGGGCGAACAGCACTGGCATTCTTGCCCGAGCTGCCCGTTTTTTTCACGCTGGGTGCCAGGGTTTCTACGCTGGCTTTATAAACAAGGCCAGAGGCAAGTTCGGGCGCGGCAAATGTGTTCATGGCGATACCTGTTACGTCTCGGTGCACTGCAGGGCAGCTGTTGTTTGATCACACCAGGAGATTTGCAAGCGCAATGCCAGAACCAAAAGTTTCCTTAAAAAAATTATTTCCCTATATTTTTCATTAAGTTACAAACACAAAACCAGCCGCCAGCGGCACCCGCCAGGCAGCGCCCTCAGTGGCACCGATTTTTTTATGTTTGCTATTGGTGCAAGAGCGCACCAGCAACAGGCAAAAATGGATTTTTTGATTTTTTAAAAATGCACCAACAAAAAACAAAGTAATGGTGCGCAGTGATTCATATGGATGCATTTTTGTTTTTGTGTGGTTTTTTAACCGCCCCTACAACCAAAGGCTGCCCCCGCATAAACCCATGGCACCCGGAAAATCGCCGCCACAAAGCCAAGGCTGCGATAAATTCACCATTTTGGATCAGGCTTTTTTGGGTATCAGGCGTTAAGCTGTTAGGCACTGGCGAGCAACTTGCTTTAGCCAATCCCGTGTTCTGTTAATGCGTTCTTATATATATGCAATTGATTGATGGCTTTGGCCGCACCATTAACTATGTCCGCCTGTCGATTACCGACCGCTGCGACCTGCGCTGTGTGTATTGCATGGCGGAGGAGATGACCTTTTTGCCGCGCGACCAGGTACTGAGCATTGAGGAGTTTGCACAACTGGGCGAGGCCTTTGTTGAGCTGGGGGTTAGCAAGCTGCGCATTACCGGCGGCGAGCCCCTGGTGCGGCGGGGAGCGGTGCAGCTAATGGAGCGGCTGGGGCAGCTGCCCGGCCTGCGCGAGCTGTGCCTGACTACCAATGGCACCCACCTGCCCCAGTACGCCCAGGCGCTGAAAGACGCCGGCGTGACGCGCATTAATATCAGCCTGGACAGCCTTAACCCGGCGCGCTTTCGCCAGCTGACCCGCTTTGGCGACCTGCAGCAGGTGCTGGCTGGTATCAAGGCGGCCCAGGCGGCGGGCTTTGCCCGCATCAAACTCAACTGCGTGGCCCTTAAGCACTACAACGCCGATGAGGTGCCTGCCCTGGTGCGCTTTGCCCTGGATGAGGGGCTGGATATCAGTTTTATTGAGGAGATGCCCCTGGGGCGAATTGACGAGCACGGCCGCGCGGCGGAATTTGTTAGCAGCGCCGAGCTGCGCGACAGCCTGGCTGCCCATTGGGCGCTGGCGCCCCTGTCGCAAGCCGATCACCGCAGCGGCCCGGCGCGCTATTGGCAGGTGCCCGGCTATGGCTCGCGGATTGGCTTTATATCGCCCCACTCGGAAAATTTTTGCGGCAGTTGCAACCGGGTGCGGGTGACTGCCACCGGCCGGCTGCTGCTGTGCCTGGGCCAGGAAAACAGCGTGGATTTGCGCGCGGCCCTGCGCGAGAGCGACAATCCGCCCCAACGGCTGCGGGAGCGGATTGTGGCCGCCATGGCCAACAAGCCGGAAAAGCACCAGTTTGATTTAACCCAGGATGAACCCCAGATTGTGCGGTTTATGAATATGACCGGGGGTTGAGACACGCCGTGAACCCATCCATGGGGGCTCAGCGTCGGCATCCGATGGTCTCAACCCCCTATCCCCCGACCAGCTCTCCACGCCAGCGATTTTGCTTTTACCAGGAACAAAACAACTTATGTCATCCGAAAAAGAATTTGTGCCGCTCAATATCTGCGTGCTCACCGTTTCCGACACCCGCAACCTGGATAGCGATACCTCCGGGCAAAAATTGCAGGATTTACTGACCCAGGCTGGCCATCGCCTGCACGACCGCCAACTGGTAATCGACGATATTTACCAAATCCGCGCGGTGCTATCCCAATGGATTGTGGATGCCGAGGCCCAGGTGGTGTTGATTACCGGCGGCACCGGCTTTGCCGGGCGCGATTCCACGGTAGAGGCGGTAACACCGCTATTCGACAAAACCGTGGTGGGCTTTGGCGAGCTGTTCCGCCAGGTTTCCTATGAGGAGATAGGCACCTCCACCATCCAATCCCGCGCCACCGCCGGCCTGGCCAACCGCACCCTGATTTTCTGCCTGCCCGGTTCCACCGGCGCCTGCACCACCGCCTGGGACAAGATCATCAAAGACCAGCTGGATGCCCGCCATCGCCCCTGCAACTTTGTTGGCCAGCTGCGCAAACCCTAAAGCGCAGGCATCACGCCAGTATCATCTTGGCGCCAGCCAATAACAGCACCACGCCCAGCAACCGCTGGATGATGGGGTTGGCCAGGCGCCGGCTGCCGTACTCGGCACCTATATAACCGCCCACCAGTACCACCAATATCCACAGCGGCAGGCCGGGGTGGACACTGGCGCCACTGCTCATTACCCCCAAAATACCGGCACAGGAATTCACCAGGATAAACGCCGCCGCCACCCCGGAGATCACCTTGAGCGGCGCCCAGCGCAAGAACAGTAGCAGCGGGCTTAGGAAAATCCCGCCACCCACACCGGTCAGGCCCGACAAAAAACCCAGCGCCAGCCCCATTGCCAACAACACCCAGGGCGAGGGGAGGCGCAGCGGATAACTGGAGGCCGAAGGGGCGCTATAAAAAGAGCGAATGGCGGCATAGACCAATACCAGGCCGACCAGGGGTTTGTACCAATGCACAGGCAACTGCAGGCT
>CAMLRI010000024.1 GCA_946482385.1 uncultured Cellvibrio sp. | reverse complement strand
TAACCGCCTTCGCCCCCTAGCAGCCTGCTAGTGCACTGGCGATATGGCCAGCCGCCTGCAAGAGCTTGATACGCACCTGCTCGCTGCTGGGCGTTTGGCTGTGAATGGCAATACAGGGCACCACCAACACCGCTGTAGCGCCCTGGCCAGCTTCGATAGGCGCACAGTAATCCGTCACCCCCGCAACAAACTCGCTGGCCTGCTGCAGGTAGCCCTGTTGCGCCGCTGCCCGCGCTTTGCTGACAAAGGTGTCGATTTGCTCCCCTGTTATTCCGCGCACCAGCTGGGGGAGCCAGCGCTCTTGCACCTCAGGAGCCGAACAGCCAAACAAAAGTGCCCCGGCGTTAGTGTCCACCAACTGGCGGCGATAGCCGACCCGCACCGAGAAACCTAGATCCTGGGGGCTTTCCATTCGCGCCACCACCACCACCTGGTCGCCCGAAGCCACCAGCAAATGGCAGGACTGGCCAAGGGCCAGGCTTAAATCCCTCATCACCGGCAGCGCGGCTTCCAGCAGGGTTTTGCTCGCCCCCTGGGCCAAGCCCAGGCTGAAGAAGCGGTTGGTAAGGCTGTAGCCACCTTCGGGCGATGGGCTGATATAGCCGCGATACTCCAATGCCAACACCATACGGAATAATTCACTCACCGAGCGCCCCAGGCTGAGGGCCATTTGCGAGGTAGTCATGGGGCTGTGGCTGCGCGCCAAAAGCTCGAGTATATCCAAGCCCTTTTCCAGGGCTGGCGCACGGTATTTGCGCTCGCTTTCAGCCTGTTCACTGGCGATTTTTTTGGCACTTGGGTTCATGGTGCCACCCCGGCGGATGTGCGAATCGAGCCCAGGGGCAGCCCATGGGGGCAGTGCCCGGCAGTATGGCGCGAGGGGAATCTATTCATGGTATCGGCTCCGCTGCCGGCTTGAGCCGACGAGTTATCGTTATTGATCGGCGCTGCACGGGACAAAGCACGGAATTCCAGCCCCAGGTGCAATCAGCCTCCGCGTGCAAAATTTATTTTACATATAAAACATATGAACATAAGGTATATTTAACCATAACTTAGCAAAACGCAATCCCGCCCTGGCCTTGCCAAATTCAACCCATAAAAAAACCGCCGGTGTTAGCGGCGGTTTTTTAAGTGGCGTTTTTAAGTGGCGGCTGTAACGCCGACACTGGCCCGGTCGTTAGTTACCGTAGCTCATCAAGCGCTGGTAGCGGCGTTCCAACAGGGCATCTATAGGTTCGCGGCTGAGTTGGTCGACTTGGGCAGCCAAGCGCTCTTGCAGCTTTTTCGCCATCTCGTCCACATTGCGGTGGGCGCCGCCCAGGGGTTCGGGAATGGTTTCATCCACGATACCCAGGTCTTGCAGCACTTTAGAGGTTACCCCCATAGCCTGGGCCGCTTCCGGTGCCTTGGCCACTGTCTTCCAAATAATGTTGGCGCAGCCTTCGGGGGAGATAACAAAGTAAGTGGAATACTGCAGCATGTTGAGGTGATCGCCCACACCAATGGCCAGGGCGCCACCGGAAGAGCCTTCGCCAATCACGGTGCACACAATCGGGGTGCGCAAACGCGACATTACCGCCAGATTCTGGGCGATGGACTCAGAAATACCGCGCTCTTCGGAATCAATACCCGGGTAGGCACCGGGGGTGTCGATCAGGGTCAGTACCGGCAGTTTGAAGCGCTCGGCCATCTCCATTAAACGCAGGGCTTTGCGATAGCCTTCGGGGCGCGGCATACCAAAATTGCGCATCACTTTTTCGTGTACGGTGCGGCCCTTTTCTTCACCAATGACCATCACTGGTTTGCCATCCAAACGCGCAACACCGCCAATAATGGCTTTGTCGTCGCCGAAGTGGCGGTCGCCGTGAAGCTCGTCAAAATCGGTAAATACGCGGGAAATATAGTCAGAGGCATAGGGGCGCTGCGGGTGGCGCGCCACCTTGACGATGTCCCAAGCGGTAAGTTTGCTGTAGATGCTTTCGGTCAGCTTGGTACTTTTTTCGCGCAACTTGGCGATTTCGTCAGCAAGGTTGACATCCGTGTTATTACCGACCAGTTGCAGTTCTTCAATCTTGCCTTCCAACTCGGCAATCGGCTGTTCAAAATCCAGAAAATTCAGATTCATATCAGGCTCTTAATTAAGAGGTAGAAGACTACCGGCGATCTTATTGGGTTGATGTGTTATCCACCCCGCAGGCAGCCACAAAGGCGCGGGGGTGGCACAGGATTGGGTGGCTACCTTACGCGAAAAGGTCGCTTTAGTCGACCTTTTCAAATCTTTTCGATGAAGATTCCGCGCCGCCAAAGGACGCGGATCACATCAAGAAAGGAACAGCAGTCTGCCAGAGGCGCGCAAAGATATTACAAATAAGGGCGCGCCAAAATATTGCTCTGGGGTTTGCTGGTGTGGTGGGCAAAATAGGTGCTGTTGTTGTCGTGCAGGGCGCGCAAAATGTGGCGGCGATTAATCAGCCCTACCAATTTGCCGTTATCCACCACGGGGTAGTTTTTAGGCTTATGGCCCTGCATAACTTCGGCCAATTCCAGAATACTGGTGGTGGGCGTTACGGTGAGTACGTCGCGCCGCATGATGCTGCTCACCTGGGCGGAATCCTCGGCGTAAAAAGCGCTGTTGAGCATTTCCTTCATGCAGTCCTGCTCCGACACAAAGCCAATCACCTGCATATCCGCATCAACAACCGGCACCCCGGTGACATTCCATTTGAGCAGGCACTCCACCAGTTCGCGCACACTGGCATCTGCCTGTATCGCCTGGAAGTTAGCCTGCATGTAATCTTTCACAAGTATGGATGACATGGTGTTTCCTCCGCATTATTAGCCCCTTGTTTTCTGAGTGTAGCCCCATGGATCACAGAGCGCATCGCCAGAATCATCGCCAAATGGAGGTTTTTAGATTGTGTTTATCTATACAAAAAAATGCTTAACACCATAAATTTTAATAAGCCAGGCTAACGCTTTTGCTGCCGTAGGCATCCCGCAAGCGCTGCAGCAGCTCATCCTCCGGGCGAATGCGCCAGGCATCTCCCAGGCGCAATTGCGCGCGGGCATCGCTGCGCTGGTAGTGGATAACCAAAGCACAGCGCGCCTCCTGCTGCGGCGATTGACGGTAAGGATCCAGCAGCTCGCCCAGCTCGCGCACAAAACCAGCGGGCAAGGCGCCCGACTCCAGGTGCAAACTCAACTCGCGCACTTTTTCCTGGCGCACATCGGCCAGCAAGCGCACATTGTCGGCGCTCATTTTCAGCATGCCGCTAAAATCGTCGTAGCGCACCTGGCCACTAATCACTAACAAACCATCTTTTAACAAAAGGTCGCGGGCGGCGTTGTAGGCCTCGGCAAACAAGGTGACATCCATGCGCCCGGTGCGGTCATCAACGGTGAGTATCGCCATATTGTCGCCGCGCTTGGTTTTCACAATGCGCTGGGCAATGACCAAAGCGGCAATGGTCTGGCTACCTTTTTCCGATTTTAAATTGGCAATGCGCGAGCTGACCAAATGGCTCAATTCGGCTTCGTATTCATCAATCGGATGGCCGGTGAGGTACAAGCCCAGGGTTTCTTTTTCCGCATTCAGGCGCTCTTTCATGGTCCAACAGCGCACGCGGCGAAAATCGGCGTAGACATCTTTGTACTGCGCTTCTTCCGCCATCACCGCGCCAAACAAATCCATCATGCCGGCATTGCTGTTAGCGGCAGATTGCTCGGCCGTTTTTACCGCCTCTGCCATAGCGGCAAACATAATGGCGCGGTCTTGGTCTATGTTGTGCTCGGGGGTGTTGTAGGTGGGGCCGAGGCTATCGGCCGCACCTGAGCGAATAATCGCTTCCAGTGCGCGCTTGTTCACTTTGCGCGCATCCACCCGCGCGCAAAAATCAAATAAATCCTTAAAGGGGCCGCCGGCATTGCGCGCGGCAATAATCGATTCCACCGGCCCTTCGCCCAGGCCTTTAATGGCGCCCAGGCCATAAATAATTCGCCCGGCATCATCCACCGTGAAATGAAACTCCCCGGAATTGACATCCGGCGGCAGCAGTTTCAATTTCATGGTGCGACACTCTTCGATGAAGGTCACCACCTTGTCGGTTTTATCCATATCCGACGACATGGTTGCCGCCATAAAGTGCGCGGGATAGTGCGCCTTTAGCCAAGCTGTTTGGTAGGAAACAATGGCGTAGGCGGCGGAGTGGGATTTGTTAAAACCGTAACCGGCAAACTTTTCCACCAGGTCAAAAATTTTCATCGCCAAATCAGGATCAACGCCCTGCTTCTCGGCGCCTTCGGCAAATACCGAGCGCTGCTTGGCCATTTCCTCGGGTTTCTTTTTACCCATGGCGCGACGCAGCATATCGGCGCCGCCCAGAGTGTAGCCGGCCAGCACCTGGGCAATCTGCATGACCTGTTCCTGGTACACGATAACGCCGTAGGTCGGCTCCAATACAGGCTTGAGTGTGTGGTGCTGGAACTTGGCATCCGGGTAGGCCACTTCGGCGCGACCATGTTTGCGATTGATAAAGTCATCCACCATGCCCGATTCCAGTGGGCCGGGGCGGAACAGTGCCACCAGTGCGATCAGGTCTTCAATGTTATCTGGCTGCAAACGCTTGATCAGGTCTTTCATGCCACGCGATTCCAACTGGAATACCGCGGTGGTTTCGGCGCGCTTTAACAAGCCAAAGGTTTTACTATCATCGAGTGGAATAGCACTGATATCGAGTGGCGCTTCACCTTTTTTAACGCGCTGTTTGTCGATCATAATGCGCGCCCAATCAATAATGGTGAGCGTGCGCAAGCCCAGGAAGTCAAACTTCACCAAGCCAGCCTCTTCCACATCGCCCTTATCAAATTGAGTCACCAGGCCACTGCCCGTTTCGTCGCAAAACAGCGGTGCAAAATCGGTAAGTTTGGTGGGCGCAATCACCACACCACCGGCATGTTTACCAACGTTGCGCGTCAACCCCTCCAGCTGCACGGCCATTTCCCAAATTTCGCCGGCATCGCCATCGGTTGCAATAAAATCTTTTAATTGCGGCTCTTCTTCCAGGGCTTGTGCCAGGGTCATACCCGGCGTGGGCGGAATCATTTTCGATAATTTATCGGCCAGGCCATAAGACTTGCCCTGCACCCGCGCCACATCGCGCACCACCGCTTTAGCCGCCATGGTACCGAAGGTAATAATCTGGCTTACCGCATCGCGGCCATAGTTGTCGGCCACATAGGCAATCACCTTGTCGCGATTGTCCATGCAAAAGTCGATATCGAAGTCGGGCATGGATACCCGCTCGGGGTTGAGGAAGCGCTCGAACAGCAAATCGTATTCCAGCGGATTCAGATCGGTAATTTTTAATGAATAGGCCACCAGGGAGCCGGCACCCGAACCACGGCCCGGCCCTACCGGAATATCGTGATCCTTAGCCCACTGGATAAAGTCCATTACAATCAGGAAGTAACCGGGAAACCCCATCTGGATAATAATATCCAGCTCGAAGTTCAAACGGTCTTCATAAACTTTACGTCGCTCGGTGTAATCTGGCGCGGATTTATCCAGGATACGCTCCAGGCGCCAATCCAAACCTTCGTGGGAAATTTTGCGGAAAAATTCCGCCTCGGTCATACCCTCGGGCACTGGGTATTCGGGCAAAAAATATTTGCCCATTTGAATGGTGATGGTGCAGCGCTTGGCGATTTCCACCGTGTTGGCAATTGCCTCGGGAATATCGCTAAACAACTCCGCCATTTCCTCTGCCGAGCGCAGATACTGCTGATCGCTATAGCGCCGCTCGCGGCGCGGATCGTCCAGTGTGCGGCCCTCGCCAATACACACCCGAGCTTCATGTACTTCAAATTCACTGGCTTTTAAAAAGCGCACATCATTGGTGGCCACTACCGGGCACTGCATTTGCTCTGCCAAGGCAACTGCAGCATGCAGGTGGTTTTCGTCGTTTTCGCGGCCGGTACGCTGTAGTTCCAAATAAAAACGCTGGGGAAAATCCTTCATCCAGCCTTGCAATAATTCTTCTGCCTGGGCCTGGCGCCCACCCAACAAGGCCATACCCACATCGCCAAATTTGCCGCCGGAAAGCGCAATAACACCGGCGCTGTGCTCGCTAATCCAATCGCGCTGCACATAGGCTATACCCTGCTGCTGGCCATAGCGCCAGGCACGGGAAATCAACTCAATAATATTTTTGTAACCCTGATTATCCATAGCCAGGAGTGTGATCAGGGTGGGCTTGCCTTCGCTATCGCTACTGGCCACCAAAAAATCACAACCGGCAATGGGCTTAACGCCTGAGCCCTGTGCAGTTTTGTAAAATTTAATCAGGCCGTAAAAGTTGGTGAGATCAGTGATGGCGCAAGCGGGCATGTTCAACTCGGCCACACGCTTAATCAGGGGCTTAATGCGCACCAAACTATCGTTCAGGGAGAACTCTGTATGCAAACGCAAATGAACAAAATTGGCGGCGGGCATAGTGCCTTTCTCCAGAATTAAAACAGGGTCAACTGCTCCAGCTTGGCCTTGACAGGCCCATAAGAGCTGCGATGAATAGGAGTGATGCCGAGCTTATCCAATGCATCCAAATGCACTTTGGTCGGGTAGCCTTTATGTTCGGCAAAACCGTAGCCGGGGTAGGTTTTATCCAGCAAAATCATTTCGCGGTCGCGCGTCACCTTGGCCAAAATAGACGCCGCACTAATTGCCGCCACGCGGCTATCGCCTTTTATTACGGCTTCGGCAGAATATGGCCACTTGGGTAATTTGTTGCCATCGACTAATACATGTTCCGGTTGGATATGCAGCCCCTGCACCGCGCGGGTCATCGCCAGCAAACTGGCCTGCAGAATATTCAGCCGATCGATTTCCGCCACGCTGGCGCGGGCAATACACCAGCTCAAGGCTTTTTGCTGGATTTCAGCAAACAACTGCTCGCGTTTTTTTTCGCTGAGTTTTTTCGAATCATCCAAGCCGGATATAGGTTGTGCCGGATCGAGTATCACTGCAGCGGCAACCACATCGCCGGCAAGCGGGCCACGCCCTACTTCATCACAGCCCGCCAGCAAATGGCCTTGATAAATACTGATAAAGGGCTCCAGCATAGTCATAGGTGCTATTCCCGATTGATCAGTTTGGCAATGGCTTCGGCGGCGCGCGCGCTGGCATTGCGTTTTAATTCGCGATGCATATCGGCAAAGGTATTACTCAGCTGCTGCGCCTGCTCTGGGTTTTCAAAATAATTCATAATTGCGGCACTTAGCGCCTCGGGTGTTGCTTTATCTTGCAGCAACTCTGGCACCAGCATTTTCTGCGCCAGCAAATTAGGCAGGGAAACAAACGGGGTTTTAACCAACCAAGATAAAATCTTGAAGGTCAAAGGCGCCATGCGGTAAGCAACCACCATTGGCTTTTTCAACAGCAAAGCTTCCAAGGTCACAGTACCCGATGCCAGCAACACTACATCGGCGGCGGCCATGGCATCCTGAGAGTGGCCATTAATTAAATGGATCGGAAAATCCACAAAGTCATTTAGTGCAATATGCAGCTGGCGATAGCGGTCCGAGTTAGCCGCAGGAATAACAAATTGCAATGTGGGGTCCTGCTCAATACAAAATACCGCAGTGCGCAAAAACAATTCCGCCATGCGCTCCACTTCACTGCTGCGGCTACCGGGCAAAAGTGCCACCAAGCGCCCCTCTTCCGGCAAACCCAACAAACGCCGCGCCGCCAGTTTGTCTACTTGCTCGGGAATGGCATCTGCCAAGTGATGGCCAACAAACTCCACTGGCACACCATGCTCTTGGTAAAAGCGCGATTCAAAAGGCAACAGCGTCAGCATTAAATCCACGCTGCGCGCAATTTTAATAATGCGTTTTTGCCGCCAAGCCCACACCGATGGGCTGACATAGTGAACGGTTTTAATACCCCGCTCTTTGAGCGAGGCTTCCAGGGGGATAGTGAAATCCGGTGAATCTATACCAATAAAAACCGTGGGAGGGTTAGCAATAAAATGCTCGCGCAAAAATTTGCGGATACGCAGCAATTCCGGCAAACGTTTAAGCGGCTCAATAAGCCCCATCACCGCCAGGCGGTCTTGCGGAAAATACGAATGAAACCCCTGCGCCAACATACGCGGGCCGCCAATACCGGAGAATTCTGCATTGGGAAAATGATGGCGCAATTCCTGAATCAGGGCTGCGCCTAGAATATCGCCCGAAGCCTCGCCGACAACAATACCTATATGTATGTGTTCAGACACCAGGCCCTCCAGAGTGACTTTTTAAACTGATTAAACGAAATAACGATTTATGATAAGCGGTGTGGCTGTTGCCCAAAAAACTGGCGGGTCAGCCACAAGGCTATAAACAGGGGGTTATCTCACTATGCCGCGGGTCGATGCCCTAAGCGAATCCACCAGCGTTTGCAGCGGTGCGCAGTCCGCGATCTGTGGGTGCAATTCCTGCAGAGCCTCATCCAGGGTTAAACCGCGACGATAAATAGTTTTATAGGCGCGGGTCAGGGTAGCTATATCTTCTTTACTAAAACCGCGCCGGCGCAAACCTTCCGCATTGATATTCTTGGCTTCTGCCGGGCTGCCATTGACCATTACGTACGCAGGCACATCTTTACCGATTGCACTGCCCATACCGGAAAAACTATGGGCGCCTATTTTGCAAAATTGATGGACCAGGGTGTAGCCACTCAAAATAGCCCAGTCGTCTACATGCACATGGCCAGCCAGGGCAACGTTGTTTACCAGAATACAGTGATTGCCAATTACACTGTCGTGACCAATATGAACATAGGCCATCAGCAAATTGTGATTGCCAATAGTGGTTTCGTGACGGTCTTGAATGGTACCGCGATGGATAGTAACGCCTTCGCGAATAATATTGTGGTCGCCAATAACCAAGCGCGTTGGCTCGCCTTTGTATTTCAGATCGGGAGTGTCTTCACCCACCGTAGAAAACTGATAAATACGGTTATGCTTGCCAATCTTGGTCGGCCCCTTTATCACCACATGGGAGGCAACCACAGTACCCTCGTCAATTTCGACATCCGGACCAATATAAGTCCATGGGCCAACTTCTACATTGGCTGCCAAACGTGCTGCTGGATGGATAATGGCGTGGGGATCTATCAAGGTGATTACTCGCGTTTTTTTAATGCTATCGGGAAACCGTTTTTACACTTTGCGATCAGCGCAAAGAATAGTGGCAGAGGCCGCCAACACACCATCAACGGTGGCTTTGCATTCAAACTTCCAAATACCACGTTTTTCGGAAATGACGCGCGACTCCAATTGCAAACGGTCGCCGGGAATAACCTGGCGCTTGAAGCGCACATCGTCAACACCGGCAAACAAATAAATAGAGCCATCCTCGGGTTTTTTACCCATGGTTTTAAAACCCAGAATACCCGACGCTTGAGCCATAGCCTCAAGAATCATAACCCCCGGGAAAACCGGATTCTGTGGGAAGTGGCCATTGAACACTTCTTCATTCACCGTAATATTTTTATACGCAACTATGGATTCGCCTTCGACCAGTTCCACCACGCGATCAACCAACAAAAAGGGATAGCGATGCGGAAGATATTCGCGAATTTCGTTTACATCCATCATGGTCCAAGACCCCAAGCCAATTAATTGAAATAGTTTATTTAGTCGTTTGATCGCGTTCGAGCTTGATCAAGCGATCAGCCAACGCATCCAACTGGCGGAAGCGTGCTGCATTTTTGCGCCAGTCGCGTGTTTGACTCAAAGGGGTTCCCGACGAATAAGAGCCGGGTTGGTCGATTGAGTGGGTTACCAGGGTCATGGCTGTGATATGTACGCCATCGCATATCTGCAAATGGCCAACAATGCCCACTGCACCGGCAATGGTGCAATTAGCACCAATACTGGTACTACCGGCAATTGCCGTATGGCCGGCAATGGCCGTGTTTTTTCCAATCCGCACATTATGAGCGATTTGCACCAGATTATCGATAATCACACCATCATCGATACGGGTATCATCCAGGGCGCCGCGATCAATACAGCTGGACGCACCAATTTCAACACGATCACCAATAATCACTGTGCCCAACTGATGTATTTTTACCCAACCATCGGGCGATGGGGCAAAACCAAAACCATCGGCACCTATTACGGCCCCCGCATGCAGCAAACATTGCGCCCCCAGGATCACGCCATGGTAGAGAGTGACATTGGCCGCTAACCGGGTACCCTGACCTATATGGCAGTCATCGCCAATCACCGCACCAGGACCAATGCTAACACCATCACCCAGGTGTACACCGCGCCCGAGTACGCAGTTGGCACCAATACTGACTGCGGAACCTAGCACGCAGCCCTCGCCAATTACAGCGCTGGGGTGAATAGCTTCTTGTTGCAGGGGCAGATTGGCAAATAGGGAAGTTGCGCGGGCATAGGCCAAATATGGATTAGCGACCAGCAACTTATGGCCGGTATAAGCATTGGCCAAGTCGGGGCGCATGATTAACGCACCAGCTTGGGTTTGCGATAGGTACTTTTGATAGGCTGGATTGGCAATAAAGCTTAATTGATGTGCTGTGGCTGTTTGCAGTGTGGCCAGCGCTCTTATCTCGTAATCTGGCGGCCCAACCAACTCAGCATTGAGGTATGTAGCCAATTCAGCCAGCGAGTAAGAGCGCTTCACAATAAGTCTCGCAATTACTTAGCTTTGTTCAACAGCTCAGTTACTTTGGCGGTGATATTCGCCTCTGGCTTAACTGCAATCACTGCACCGGCATCTACGATTAACGAAATATTTTCAGCTTCAATCAACTGCTTGATAACCGCATCCACTTTGGGGCCAAGCTCCTGCATAACTTCCTGCATAACAGCCTGCATTTCCGCATTCAGCTTTTTGGTTTGGAACTGCATTTCCGCGCCCATGCTCTGCATTTTTTTCTCTGACTCTGCACGCTTCTCTTCGCTCCAGGTCATGCCATCTTTTTGGAAAGAAGCCTGCAGGGCACGCATATCAGCTTCCAAACCTTCGCGCTTGGCTTTGGCAGCAGCAAAATCTGGGTTCTTTTGCAGTTTTTCCATTTTGGCCTTGGCCACTGCCGTACTCATTACCGCAGCGCGCGTATCCAAAGTAACAACCTTGCCCTGAGCCCAGGCAAACACTGGCAACAAAGTCAGAAGTACCAATGCGCACATTTTTTTTGTTAGAGACACAACACAACCC
>CAMLRI010000023.1 GCA_946482385.1 uncultured Cellvibrio sp. | reverse complement strand
GGTGCGCGAACTGCTTGCCAAATATTTGCCCCAGCCCTGGGAGGCGCCGCTCAACAATGGCAAAACATTAATTGCCGCTGGTGAATACGCCGCCGCTTTACCGCTGTTACGCGAAGCTTATGAGGCCTCGCAACAAGCGGCGGCAATTGCCTGTTTGATGGCGCAGTGCCATATAGAGCTCAAGCGATATGACAACGCTGAAGCGCTTTTGGATACGGTGAAAATGGTGGATCAGGACGCCTTTTATGAACAGCTGCGCGCGCAAATAGCATTGCAAAAACAGGCTGCCAAAACACCACAACTGGCGGCGTTGGAAGCGGCTTATGCCCAGGCGCCAGATGATTTGTCACTGCGTTATCAGCTGGCGCTGCAGCTGCATCAGGAGGCGCAGTATCGCCCGGCGCTGGAGCATTTGTTGGAAATACTGCGCAAGGATCGCAACTACGCCGAAGGCGAAGCGCGTAAAACCTTTGCGGCGATTATCGCTGCCCTGGGTAAAGGCGACCCGCTGGCGATAGAGTTTCAGCGCCGCTTATTTACGTTGCTTTACTAGGCTTTACGCCCTGGAAAATGGTTGGCCTGGGGAAAAGGGGTTACACTGCCGACAAGCGTTTTTGCGTTAGGTTAGCCCCACTCCCGACGCCAGAGGACCCGTGTTACGCATGATTAAATATTTCGCCTTGTTGTCGCTCCTGTTGGGCCTATTGTGCACACTGGGTTGCAATCGCCAGCAGCCAGCCTGGGATTTGCCTGAGTATGTACAGGCCGATGGCGACCGCTTGGTGATTACCCAGGATCAGCTGCGCATGGAGATTTTGCCATCGGTGGCGGGGCGCATTGTTTCTTTCAAATGGGGGCAGCAGGAGCTGGTGTTGCCCCACCTGCAGGACAAACCCAAGGATACCGGCACAGTGCTTTGGTCCAGCCCGCAAACTGAGTGGGGTTGGCCGCCCCGCGAAGTATTGGATAGCCAAGCCTACGAACTGGATACCCGCAGTGGCCAACTGGTGTTGACCAGTGGAGTGGATGACAAAACCGGTTACCAATTCAGCAAAACCTATGCTCCCGCCGGCAATAATGCCATTGCCGCCACCTACCGTATTTACAACCGCGGTAAACGCGACAAAAAAGTGGCGGCGCTGGAAGTGACACGCTTGCCGCCCGCCGGTGAAGTGGTATTTCCGGTGGGCGATACCGCACCCTTGAGCGGCATTTTTTATCCTTTGGAAGTGAGCCTGGAGCAGGGCCTCTGTTGGTTTAAATACCAGGCCAAAAAAATCCGCGACGACCACCATAAAATCATGCTCGATGGTCGCGAAGGTTGGGTGGCTTATCGCCGTGGCGATTATGTGTTGGTGAAAATTTTTGAGGATTTACCGCCCGAGGCGATTATCGAAGGTGAGCGCGAGGTGGAACTCTTTGCCCATGTGGATTTGACTTTTATCGAAATCAAACAGCAGGGCGCCGCGGAAACCCTGGCGCCCGACGAGTTTTTAACCTGGACAGTAGTCTGGCATGCGTTCAAGTTACCCGAGTCTTTGCGCGACCAACACAACCCTGAACTGCTTGCCGATGCAGTGCGCCAGCAATTGCGTCAAGCGCAGCTGATCAGTAGCCACTAATCTTCGGCTGCGGGCTCTGCTTGCCTAACCCGCGCCAGCATCAACAGAAATTCGCGCTCCTGTTGCAGAATTTCTGCCATAAATTCTTCATTGTCTGGCTGTTGTGCCAGGGCCTGTTTTTCCTGCTGAAAAAACGCCAGAGTGGATTCCGGGTAGCCGGGGTTGGCCTGTTGCAGGGCGCGGTGCAGCTCTTGCATTTCCTGGTGGGTAAATTGATCCAGTGAGCGGTTAAAGGGCACCTGGGAGGACCAGCCTGCCAAATATTGCCCGTAGACTTTCATGGTTTCAGCCATGAGGTTTTGGCTGCGCTGGCGGGTTTGTTCCAGCAGCTGGTCGGCATTGATCTCCTGCTGTTCTATGGCTTGCCATTGCAGGCGCGCGCCCATAGTGTCGAAGGCCATATGGTGCATGCCCATTTTGTCGCTACCCACTTGTACTCCGGCATAAAAACTGGCCAGGCAAGCGCCTAGGGTGAGCAAGGTATAAAGCCATTTCATCCGGCGATCCTCTTGTTATATGTTCGCTAGCGACGGTTCTTTTTGGTTTTGAGTTTGCGTATCCGGTCCTGCTCTTCTTTCTCGGCTTTTTTGCGCGCTTCGGCTTCGGCATCTTCCTGCACTTCGCGGGCGGTCATCTCCGGGGTTTCCCAGCTGATGGGGCCGAGCAGGCCAGCGCGCAGTTCGGTAATTAACAGCGCCGCTACTTTTTGCATTTCCACCCCGCCGCCTTTGCGCGTACAACCGCGCACCCGGCCTATGGCATCGAGGATTTCCAGGTCGGTTTCCGGCAGCTCTGCCAGTTGGTAGCGCTGCATCAATGCCTGTGGGTAGGCCCACTTTAAATAATCTGCGGCATAGAGGGCGATGTCGGCGTAGTCGAATACTGTGTCTTTGATCGCGCCGGTAATTGCCAGGCGATAGCCGCAAGATGGCGGCGATAATTTAGGCCACAGGAAACCGGGGGTGTCGGTCAGCAGTATGCCGTTATCCAGTTTGATTTTTTGCTGGGCTTTGGTAACGCCAGCCTCGTTGCCGGTTTTGGCGATAACCCTGCCTGCCAGGGTATTGATGATGGTGGATTTGCCCACATTGGGGATGCCCATAATCATCGCCCGCGCCGGGCGCACTTCGCGCTGGCGCTCGCCCACCAGGCTGGTGGCAACATTGAGCAGCTGGCGGATTTGCTCGGGGCGCTGCTGGCTGACGGGCAGGGCTTTTACACCTCGCTCCTGCTCCAGCTTGTCGACCCACAATTGGGTGGTGGCCGGGTCGGCTAGGTCGGCCTTGTTGAGCAGTTTGATCAGGGGTTTATCCCCGCGCAGGCTGGGCACCAGGGGGTTTTCGCTGGAGAAGGGAATGCGCGCATCTATCACTTCAATAATCACATCCATATGGGGCATGACTTCCGCAATTTCCTTGCGCGCCTTGTGCATGTGGCCGGGGAACCAGTTGATGGTACTCATAGATTATTTACAGCTTGTCGAGGGTTTCGCTGGGGTCGAAATGGTGTAGCAGCAGGCAATCGCCGCTTTCTTCATCTTCGCAAATGGCTACCGATACCGGGCCGATAATCGCGCCGTAATCGGCATCCTGGTAGAGCGCGGCCTGGAGTTGTGGCCAGAGTTGCTGGGGAAATTCGGTGAAAAAGTTAAAGCTTAAAAAGAGTTTGCCCTTTTCTTCGTAGGCATCAACTTCGGGGGAGCGGATAGGGCGCACCCGCTCAAGCAGTTCGCGGCGCTCGAAACTGCGGGCGACGGCGGGTTGGATCTGGATGCTGATGCAATACATGCGGAATCCTTGGGGTAAGGGCCTTTGATAATGACTCTGGGAAAAATGCACAGGCAAGCACAGGTAACAGGCAAGCACAGGTAAAAAGTGCATTGATAAAAAGAGCGGCGATTATAGCCTAAGCCCCAGTGGATCTGGTCGCCTAAAGAAACGGGTGCTTGAAACCGGTTTCAGCTATCCTAGTCGCTATCTGTTGCCCATCGGGATTGACCTGTGACTTCACCGCTGTTTCGCCCCATTGCCCTGAGTATCTACCTGTTGTTTTTTGCCGTGGGCCTGGTGGGCGCCCTGGTGTTGCCCACCTTCAGCTTGTTCCTGGCCAAGGAGATAGGGGTGCGCCCGCTGCTGGTTGGGTTGCCCTTTGCCGGTATTGCCCTGGCCAGCATTGCCTACAACCACTGGATTGGCCGCTGGTCGGATCAGCTCGGCGACCGCCGCCCGCTGGTGGCCGCTTTTTGTGTGCTGGGTGCCTTGTCCTGCCTGGTGTTTGCCTGGTCGCGCCATTATTGGTTGGTGGCTGGCACGGCGGTTCTGGTGTTTAGCTTGTCGATGGTGTCCTTTGCCCAGATGCTGGCCTACAGCCTGGATTACGCTGAGGGGGAAATCCCGCCCGATCGCATCCCCCTGTTCAATGCCATAGTGCGCGCGCAAATCGCCTTTGCCTGGGTGGCGGGGCCACCGGCGGGTTTTTTGTTGGCGGGCTATTTGGGGTTTGATTGGAGTTATGGCATAGCGGCCGGCCTTTATTTATTGGTGGCGGGGGCGAGTTGGAAGCTGCTGCCGCGCCTGCCCGCGAAAAGGCTTCTGGCCCAGGTGCCGGCCGGGGATGGTTCGCTCCCGCCAGTGGCTGGCTTTCCCCCCTTGGCGCCGGCGGTGAAGCGGTCGTTGATTTTGTGTGTGTTGGGTTTCTCGCTCTTGTGGGGCACCAACAATGCCTACTTCATCAGCCTGCCAATTCACCTGCAGGACAACCTCGCCATAGACGTGCGCTGGGTCGGCTGGTTGATGGGCAGTACCGCCGCCCTGGAAGTGCCTTTTATGCTGTTGGCCGGCTACTACGCCGCGCGGGTGCCGCTGATGCTGCTGATTCGCTGCGCCTGCGTGGCCGCGCTCCTGCTGTACCTGGGGGTATACCTGGCCAGCGAGCTGTGGCAGTTGTTTGCCCTGCAGGTGTGCAACGCCATCTTTGTCGGGGTATTGGCCGGGTTGGGGGTATCGGTGATTCAGGAGTTGATGCCTGGCCGCTCGGGCAGTGCCTCGGCGCTTTATACCAATACCACCCATATGGGTAATCTGCTCAGTAGCCTGATGGTGGGCTTGGTGGCCGATTATTGGGGTTATGCGCAGGTATTTGCCGCCAACCTGCTGTTGGTGGTGCTGGCGCTTTGGGCCTTTGCCAAGGTGAAGTCGGGGCGGGATTTATCCCAGGGGGAGGAAAAAATCCGGTAGCTGTTGCCAGCTACCGGAAAAAACGGCTGTAGAGCCGGTCAGGAACCTTAGAAATAAGGTTTATTCCACACTTAATACAAAGTTGTGGCTGGTTTGCTGGTCTGCCACTACCGAAATATTGCTGGTGCCAACAAAGGTGAGTGCTTCCACAGTATCTGGAACATCGCTGGCAGAATCGCAAGTGTAGGCCAGGGTATAGCTGCCGGCGGGCACAAAACCTATTTCGTAGCGGTATTCATTGTCCTCGCCAAAGCTCACCAGGGCGGAAGTGAGTGGGCCGGCGGTGCTGCTCATGTCTACCGGGGTGACATCGGCGCCGGTGAAGATGTACACAGCGCCGCTGCTCAGGTCGACGTTATCGCACTCCTGGGCCACCAGGTTGGCATCCACAGTACCGGCCACACTGCCCACTTGCAGGTTGTTGATCAGGCGCAGCGCGGGTTTCAGCAGGGCGCCGGCTTGGCCACCGGGGTTGGTGACGGATTTGCGCAGGTCGAAGTCGATCGTGAAATCTGCGCTGCTGCCGGCGCCAATGGTAAAGCCGCTCACTAGTTTCAGCCCGGTTTGGCTACCGCTGGGAATCCGCAGCTCCAGCTGGCTGCCATCGCCCAATTCAATAAAGGAATCGTACACACCGTCATGCTCGGCATTCACGTGCAGGCGAATCCACTCGTAGTTGCCGGCCGGCACCTCTTCATCGGTTAACAGGGCAGTAGAGGCTGTGCCTTGCAGTTGCAGCAGGTCGATGCGGCGCGGTTCGGCAAAGGTGAACTCAATGGCTTCGCCATCGGCGGGCTTAATGGATACACCGGTAAATTCCACCACTACCTGGTTGGCGCTATCGACCGGGCCATCGGTGAGCGACAGGGAAAAGCTGCCGCTGGCATCATTGTTATTGCTACTGCTGCCGCCACCGCAGGCGATCAGGCTGGCACTGGTGGCAAGGAGCATCCAGCGGCTCAGTTGTGACAGATGGGTTGTAAGGGTTTTCATGGTGTTTACCTCCTGCATTGTGAAAAACAGAGACTGGGCGGTTTGGTGCCCGAATCTCAATATTTGACACTATAATCCCAAAAATGCGTTTTTGGGTGTGATTTTGGTCTCACCTGGAGAAATTATTTGACGTTATAATCCCACTCATGAACACATCCACCCAGCAACGGCTGATGCGCGCGCTTTACAAGATGCTGCGCCCCCTGGTGCGTCTATTATTGCGCCACGGGGTTTCCTATCGCCTGTTTGCCGATGTGGCGCGCCATGTGTATGTGGATGTGGCCGAGGAAGACTTTGCCCTGCCGGGGCGCAAGCCGAGCAAGTCCCGCGCGGCGGTGCTGACCGGCATTAACCGCAAGGACATAGCCAAGCTGCGCGAGCGCCCCCACCCCCTAAGCGATACCGCCGCCGACAACCCCCATCCCTGTGCCCGGGTGATTACTGCCTGGCTCAACCAGCCACGCTACCGCGATGCCGCCGGTGAGCCACTGCCATTGCCGCTGGATGAGGTGGCCGATGCCCCCAGCTTTAGCGAGCTGGTGCGCGACTACAGCAGCGATGTGCCGGTGCGTGCGTTGCTTGACGAGCTGGAGCGCATAGGTGCAGTGGTGCAGGGCGATGGCAGGGTGCGGTTGCAAGTGAAGGGCTATATCCCGCAGCAGAATATGGATGAAAACATCCGTATTTTTGGTACGGCGGCGGCCGATTTGATGGGCACTATGGATCACAATATCGCCGGCTTGGGGCAACCCCTTATCCAGCGCACTGTGTCCTACGACAACATTCCCCCCGAGCTTTTGGAGATGATCCGCCAGCGCAGCCGCCTGGAGGGCGAGGCCTTTATTTTGCAAATCAATGAATGGTTGGCGGCTTGCGATCGCGAGCCCCAATCGCACCAGCCCCAGCCCAAACCAGGGCCCCAGGGTGCAGCCCGCGCCCGGGCGGGTATCGGCATTTATTATTTTGAGCAGCGCTTTGAGGATGAGGCAGGTAAACACAGCCCGCCAGACTCAACCCCTCCCGAGGTGAAACCATGAGATTCCCGTGTCTGTATCTGTTGCTAGCCGGCCTGCTGTTGGCCAGTTGTGGCGATGGCGGCAGTTCCACTGCTGGTATTGAAGGCACAGGTAGCCCGGTAGCCGCCTCGGGTACAGTTACCGGTTTTGGCAGTGTCTATGTTAATGGCCAGCGTTTTGATGACAACCAAGCCCAGGTGCTAATCAATGGGCAGCCGGCCAGCACCGCCGACCTGAAACCCGGTATGCAGGTGCAGTTAGAGGCGCGCCAACGGGGCGCCAACCTGCGCGCTACGCGAATCAGTTACGACCGCCATGCCTTTGGCCAGCTGGTGGCCATAGAACAGGTGGATGCAGAAACCCTGCGCCTGGAAATATTGGGCCAGCAGTTGCTGGTGCCCAGCGATGCCGTATTTGATGGGGTGGATTTTGCCAGCCTGGCGGTGGGCGATTGGCTGGAAGTGAGCGGCCTGCTGCAACCTGCTGGCGAGGCCGATAGCCTTTTGGCAACCCGGGTGGTCAAACGCGAGGCTGCCGCCCAGGTTGATCTGGAGGGCAGTATCAGCCAGTTCAACCCATTGCAGCAGCGCTTCCATATAGAAGCGCTAACCGTGGATTACAGCCAGGCCAGCTTTGCCAATGGCAGCGCAGCGGCACTGGGCAACCATATTCGCATTGAGGTGCAGGGTGTGCTGGAAGGCGGCCTCTTGGTTGCCCAAACTATCAGCTTCAAACCCGCTGTGCCGGCGCCCGCAGCCCAAACCCGGGTGTTGTACGAGGGATTGGTGAGCGAGTTCGTCTCGCTGGCGGATTTCCGCCTGGGGGATTGGCGCGTCAATGCCCAGGGCGCCAACCTTGCCCTGGGGCAGTCGGGCGATATCGCCAATGGTTTGCGCCTGGCGCTGGAAGGGGTAATGGATGCCAGCGGCGTGGTGCAGGCCAGCAAGGTCTATGTGCAGCAGCCCAGCCAGGTAAAAGTGCGCGGCCAGGTAGAGGCGATAGACCTGGCGCGCAATGAATTAAGCTTGATGGGGCAGGTTTACAGCGCCACCGAACTAACCGCGTTTGAAGACCGCAGCAGCCTGGCCAACCGCTATATCAGCCTGGCGCAGTTGGCGGTGGGCGATTACGTGGAGCTGTTTGCCCGCGCCGAGGGCGATGACTGGCTGGTGTTGCGTATCCGCCGTTTGAACGATGGCGGTATGGTGCAGCTGAGCGGGCCGCTCAACCGCATCGAAAGCAGCAGCCTGGTAGTGGTTATGGGGGTGCAGGTGGATATCAGTGGCCTGGAAGATAGCGCCTGGATCCTCGAATTGAATCCGGGCATCCGGGTTAGCCTCAGCGGTGTGCAAACGGGGCCGCAAAGTATCAAAGCAAGTACTTTTGTTATTGCCGAATAACGCAAACTGCCGGATCAGTGATCCGGCAGCCAGAGTTTGTGCAAGTCTTCGGGCGACAGGTTGGCCAGATGTTGGCGCAGCGCCCGCTCTATCTCCGGTTGCAATTGCGCAACCACCTCATTGATCAATTGCTGCCGCGATACACCGCTGGCCTGTTGCAGGCTTTTGGTGGCGCTGACAATTTTTTTAGCGGTTTCGTATTCAAACAGCGGCGGCGGGTTATTGCCGTGCAAGCGCTCGCGGATGTGCTGCGGCAGGAAGGGGTTTTCCCCCTGGGCTTTGCCAAGCACCGGGCGGTTGCCCTGGCTAAGCCCCTGGCTGAGGCTGGCCATAGGCGCCGGGTTCGATACTGTTGCCTGGCTTGCGGCCTGAGCGGTTGATGGCGTTATGGTGTGACTGGTTGTGTTATTGGATATGTGATTGGCTGGCTGAGCCGCAGCGTGAACGCCTGCCGTATCGCCGGCGATAGGCGATGCCTGGGTTGCGGCCTGGCCATCATCGAATAACGAGCCCTGGCCGGGCAGTACCGAGGGGTGGCTGGGCAGGGGGGCAGGTGTTGGTGTTACCTGGGCGCCGGGAGATGGCGGCAGGGGCAGCTCCTCTTGCAGTATGGGGATGTCTTCCTCTTCCAGCAGCAGGCCTTTGATGGATTCCAGTTCCTGCAATATTTCGGCTTTGGTTTTATGGGTATCGGCCATAGTCGGGCACCTGTGGTGGCTGGCGCTCAGCCAGGTGTGGTTAAAGTTTATGGGTGTTAAGGCTGTGCCCTTGCTGTTTGTAGGCGCTAAAACGGGCGCGGCTGGCGGCTAGCACCCCCGGTTCCTGCACCACCACTTCGCTCAAGCGCGCAAAGCGGTGGCTGTCTTCCGGCTGCTGGTTGCTCAGGTTGAGTAACAGCAAATCGCCGCTGGCTGCCTGGCTAATCCCCTCCGCGTTGAGCGGCGGCACCTGGATGCGCGCCTCGCCCAATCGCTGGTGGGGAATAAAACTCTCGGGCTTAAAGGTCCACAGCAATTCGTCAAAGGCCTGGGCCTGGGCTTGGGTGTCCAGTTGCACCTCTACGCCCAGCCCCAGTTTCCAGGCTTTTTCAACCAGCCGGCAGCCAAACAGCCAGCGCGCTTGCTGGCTGTCGTCGGGCAGTATGTAAAAGTCGACCTGCGCCATGGCGGCTTAGGCGCACTGGTTTAGCAGGTATTGCACCAGCAGGCTTACCGGGCGGCCAGTGGCGCCCTTGGCGGCACCGGAGCGCCAGGCAGTGCCGGCGATATCCAGGTGTGCCCAGGTCATATTTTTGGTAAAGCGCGACAGGAAGCAGGCGGCGGTGATACTGCCGGCCTCGCGCCCGCCGATATTGGCGATATCGGCAAAGTTGCTGTCCAGCTGCTTTTGGTAGTCGTCCCACAGCGGCATTTGCCAGGCGCGGTCGCCCGCCTGCTCGCCCGCTTGCAGCAGCGCTTTGGCCAGGGTGTCGCTGTTGCTGAACAGGCCGCTGGCGTGGTTGCCCAGGGCAATCACACAGGCGCCGGTAAGGGTGGCTATATCCACCACCGCCTTGGGTTTAAAGCGCTCGGTGTAGGTGAGGGCATCGCACAATACCAAGCGGCCTTCGGCGTCGGTGTTGAGGATCTCGATGGTTTGGCCCGACATGGAGGTGACTATATCGCCCGGCTTGGTGGCGCTGCCGCTGGGCATGTTCTCGCTGGCGGCAATCACACCCACCACATTAATGGGCAGCTGCAATTCGATCAGGGTTTGGAAGGTGCCCAATACGCTGGCGGCGCCGCACATATCGAATTTCATTTCGTCCATGCCCGGGCCGGGTTTGATGCTGATACCGCCGGTGTCGAAGGTGATGCCCTTGCCCACCAGGGCAATGGGGGCATCTTTTTTGTTGCCGCCTTTGTACTCCAGCACGATCAGTTTGGCGGGTTGGTCGCTGCCGGCCGCCACCGATAACAGGGAACCCATGCCCAGGGCTTTCATTTGTTTTTCGTCGAGCACATCCAGGCTGACTTTGCTGTGTTTGGCTGCCAGGTGTTTGGCGCGGTCGGCCAAATAGCTGGGGGTGCAGATATTGCCCGGCAGGTCGCCCAGGTAGCGCGCCAGGTTGACACCCTTGGCAATGGCCAGGCCCAGGTTCAGCCCGGCCTGGGCTTTGGCAACCTGGGCTTTGGTGGTGGCGAGGGTCACTTCCTGCAGGCTGAGGCTGGGCTCGCCGGGCTTGCTTTTCAGGTGGTCGCTGCGGTGTTCCAGCAGCCCCAGGCCCTCGGCCAGTTGCCGTGCCTGCCAGCTGATGTCCTGGCCTGCTACGGGGGTATCGGCGAGGAAAACGGCCAGTTCGCGGCAAGGAGTGGGCTTAAGGGCTTCGCTGATTTTTTGCACCGCTTTGCGGTAATTGTCGGCGCCAATCGCCCCTTCGTTTTGTGCACCCAGGCCCAGTACCAGCAAGCGCTCGGCGGCTATGCCCTGGGGGTTGAGCAGCAGTAGGCTCTGGCCGGCTTTGCCCTGGAATTTTTCGCGCTTGAGCAGTGTCAGCAGTTGCCCGGCATCGGCTTCGTTAATGGCTTTTGCTGCGGGCGACAAAACCAGACCTTCGCTGCAACCCACCACCAGGCAGTGGCTGTGGGCTTTAACCGGGTCCAGGTGTTTGGCGCTGTAGCTAATGCCTTTGACTTTGCGCGTGTTGGGGGTGGTTTTGGCACGGGTTTTAGCGGCGAGGGGCTTGGAACTGCTCATGGAAGATCCTTGAAAAAGAGTGCTGACAAATACCATCAAGACAAATGCCTGTGGCTGCGTGATAATGCCACACTTTGTGGCGCCCAAGGCACGTTTGTGCGTGGAAAAAACCGCTTGGTTGCCACCTATTTCAGGAATTCGACAGGATATTTGCGTTGATTATTTTTCGTTACCTGAGCCGCGATCTATTGCTCGCCACCCTGGCGGTGACAGCGGTGCTATTTACCATTTTTCTCACCGGC
>CAMLRI010000022.1 GCA_946482385.1 uncultured Cellvibrio sp. | reverse complement strand
CGCCATTGTGCTTGATGGAACCGCCGCCATAGGTGACCAGAATGCGGGCATTGGCGGGCACCAGGTTGGCTAATTCTTTGATTTGCCCCTCGCCAAACACAATCTTGGTGGGGTTGGAAAAGGTGAAATTTTGCATGGCTTAACTCCTTGGAAGTAAGGCTTAGTCGCTGGCGATCCACAGCTGTTGGTCGCGCAGTTCATGGGGTACAGGGGTGAGGCGCTTGCCGGCACAGGGGCCGGCGACGCAGCGGCCGGAATCCACCACAAACAGGGCTGCGTGGTTGGCGCATTGGATCATACTGCCGCTGGGGTCGAGAAATTGGTGCTCCACCCACTCCAGGGGGATACCCAGGTGCGGGCATTGGTTGCGGTAGACAAACACCCGGCCGCCCTGGCGCAGGGCAAACAGCCGCTGTGCGCTAAAACCGCGGCTGCCGCCTTCGGGTATATCGGCCAGGTCGCACAGCCGCTGCCATTCCTGCGCCGCCATCTTATTTGGGCGCAGCCAGGCGCAGGCGGCGGGTGAGCAGTTTGCCATTGCGCACCAGGCTGATATTAACTTCATCGCCCGGCTGATAATTTTCCAGTGCACTCAGCAACTGGTCATCATTGGTGGTGGGGCTGTCATCTATGGCGACTATTACATCGCCCAGGCTGATTTGGCCCCAGTGGTTGCGTTTGGCGCCTTCCAGCCCGGCAGCGGCGGCCGGGGAATTGGGCTCCACCCGCAAAATAGGCACGCCCTCTACGCCAATTTGCTGTGCCCAGTGCTCCGGCGCCACGGCTATGCCCAGCACCGGGCGCACCAGGCGGCCGTGCTGGATCAACTCCGGCACCACTTCCTTAACGGTGTTGACGGGTATGGCAAAGCCAATACCGGCGCTGGCGCCGCTGGGGCTGTAAATCATGGTGTTAACGCCGATTAGCTCGCCCTGGGAGTTGAGCAGGGGGCCACCGGAGTTGCCGGGGTTAATGGCGGCATCGGTTTGCACCACATTGGTAATTTTGCGCTGGTTGGGGGAGATGATTTCGCGCCCCAGGGCGCTCACCACTCCGGTCGTGAGGGTGGCATCCAGGCCAAAGGGGTTGCCGATGGCCAGCACCTTGCGGCCCACCCGCAGCTGCGCGGAATCGCCCAGGGGCAGGGGCGTCAGCTTGGCTTTGGGGGCTTTGATGCGCAGCACCGCCAGGTCGCGCTCCGGCGCCAGCCCCACCACTTCGGCGGGCCAGTTGGATTGGTCTTGCAGGGTGATGGTGATCTGGCGCGCGCCCTCCACCACATGGAAGTTGGTGACTATGTAGCCCTGTTTATCCCACACAAAACCTGTGCCCGAACCGCGCGGCACAGTCACAAGGTCAAAAGAATAGGGATCGCGCGCCAACTGTTGGTTGGTGACAAATACCACGCTGGGGCGCGCGGCTTCGAACACCTCCATGCTGTTGCGCTCATCGTCGGTGGAAAAGGCCTGGGCGACAGCGCTCAGGGCGCTGGCGCCAGACAGGATCGCAAGGGCTAACCAGCGCCAGAGTCTCATAGCTGCAACCCCGCTTAGGCGTTATCGCGCAGGGCCTGGATACGGGCTTCCAGGGGCGGGTGGCTGGCAAACAGGTTGCGCATACCGCCGCTGATACCAAAGGCGCGCATGCTACTCGGCAGTGGGCTTTCTACACCGGCGTTCATTTCCGCCTGCAAACGCTGCAGGGCGCGGATCATGGCGCCGCGATCGGCCAGGGTGGCACCGGCGTGGTCGGCGCGGTATTCGCGGTAGCGCGAGAAGGCGGCGACAATCATCGAGGCAAGAATACCCAGCACCATCTCGGCGACAAAGGTGGTGGCGTAATAGGCCATGCCGCGGCCGTTTTCGTTTTTCAGCAGCACCCGGTCAACCAGGTCGCCGATGATGCGGGCGAAGAACATCACAAAGGTGTTCACCACACCCTGGATCAGGCTCAGGGTGATCATATCGCCATTGGCGACATGGCCGATTTCGTGGGCCAGTACGGCTTTCACTTCATCCCGCTCAAAGCGCTGCAACAGGCCGAGGCTAACGGCCACCAGGGCGGCATTGCGGTTCCAGCCGGTGGCAAAGGCGTTGGATTCCTGGGCGGCAAACACGCCGATTTCCGGGGTTTTAATACCGGCTTTTTGCGATAGCTCTACTACTGTGTTGACCAGCCACTGCTCGTCGGCATTGCGCGGCTGTTCAATCAGCTGCACACCCATGGTTTTTTTCGCCATCCACTTGGATAAAAACAGGGAGATAAACGAGCCGACAAAACCGAAAACAGCACAATAGATCAGCAGGTTGGTCAGGTTGAGGCCGCCGGGCGTGTGGTGTGTGCCAACACCCAGTAAGTTAAGCACTACACCAGCCACCAGTAATACCGCGAGGTTAGTGAGCAAAAACAGGCCAATGCGTAACACGATAAAGTCTCCCATAGAGGTTTGAGGTTACTGCTTATACGCAGCTTTGCGCAGTATATGTGTGCGCCGCGTAAAAATTTCAATCGTGCGCTGGGCTAAGCCGTGTTAAGAGGCGTTAAGACTGGGTGAAAGGCATGGGGTGAAGCTGGGGCGGGGGAGGAAAAATGGCCGCCACAGGGGCGGCCCAAGCAACCGTGTTAGCCGGGCGCCAACAACTGGCGCCCCACTGAAACCATTAACGACTTGCAGGAGGTTAATCGATCCAGTGCAACTGCCGCGAGGAGAAAGATGCAGCAGTTGAATTAATGATAATGACTATCATTTGTGTTTGCAAGTGGGCGATTTAAATTGTCGCCCTATTCGTTTTTAAGGTCGCGCAGCTGGCCATTGAGCTGGTTGATTTTGGCGGCCATCTCTTCGATCAGTCCCAGGCAAACCTGGGGTTGGTGGTCAATCAGCTCGATAAATTCCTCTTTGCGCACCGCCAGCAGGGTGCAATCGCTGGTGGCAACCACCGATGCCATGCGCGGTTGGCGGGTAAATACCGCCAGGGCGCCAAAGATCTCCTGGGGGTGAACCTCGCCCACTTTGACACCATCGCGCAGGGCGTCGGCACTGCCCTCTAGCAGGGTGTAGACCCGGTCGGCGGTGTCGCCCTGCTGGATAATGGTTTCCCCTGCCTGGTAGTGCAAAAAGCCGGCGGAGGGTTGGAAGGGGCGGCGCAGTTCCTGGGCCAGGGCCTGCTCATAAAAACTCTGCATGCACAGCAGGTAGTGTGCCCAGTGGCGCTGGCGCTTGCTATCGCTGTGGATATGGTTCACCAGGGTGTCCCGCTCGTACACATCGGCCACTAGGCTGGTGCTGCTGCGCCATTCACCACTGGGCAGGTTGAGGCTGCGCGGCAGGCCGAGCAGGTCGCCGCTGTCGCAATGCATAATCAGTTTGCCGTTCAGGTAGTAATCCGCCTGGCCCTCGCGCAGGCGCAGTATTTGGGTGGTGGGCAGCTCGCCGAGCAGGTCGCTGTCGGGTGCCAGGTGCACCTGGGTGGCGGGGGGCAGGTCGCTGCACAAGAGTTCGCTCAAGCCGTAGAGCTTGGCGGCCAGGTCGCTGAGGGTGGCGGATTCTTTGGATGGTAAATGCATAGGCTCCTCAATGGCGGTGGATACAGGGATATGAATGCCGGCCGATCCATGGGGGCGCAAGAATAGTTAGAGTGTAGCCGCTGTCGCGTAAAATTCTGTGCGCACTCACGCGTTCTGCGCAGTGCGATCTCCGCACCGGTATGTCCGGTTGCGGAGCGCTGAAAAGGGGATATTTAGGAGGCGGGTTTTAGGCGGAAGCGCGATCCAAATCTGTGTCTGGTTCCTGCTCGGCATCCAGTACCAGTTGGCGCTTAAGGTCGGGCGCCAGGTCATTCCAGTGCACGTCAAGCAGTGCCCCCTGGAGTGCATAGAGCATAACTTTTGAAACGTTGATGTTGCGCGCTTTGATACGCCTATAGGCTTCCACCGCCCCTGTACGCTTCAGGTCTGCATAGGTGTTTATGCCTATAGCACGCAAAATATTTACCGATGCCATGCCAAGATTTTTTAACTGCAACAATTCGCTATGACTGGTCGTCATGTTAGCAATCTCCTTTTAATTATGTTTATCTTGTCTTGTGTTGGATTTATATCCATTGTCGTCGCAGGCTCATCTTACATGCTTAATAGCTACACGCAATCGCTTGCCCCATAAAGTTTGTGGGTTTAGTACACAAATAATATTTCCTGATGACAGATTGACGTAAAATTCTTTTTTATTATTCCGATTAACCTGATAAGTGGGAGCTTTGCCCCTTGGTGGATAGCGCTTTATTGCTGGGTTGTGACCCTCACTTGTTGGTGCATGACGACACCTTGCAATGCGATTTGCAGGCGGAGGTTTTAGCAGCGCTGCATGAGTTGCGTGCGCGCGCCGCTGCAGCGGGTTTTGATATGCGCGTGGCGAGTGGCTACCGCAGCTTTGCGCGGCAACTGCTTATCTGGAACAACAAGGCTATGGGCTTGCGCCCGGTGTTGGATGATCGCGGTTTAGTGCTGGATATTGCGCGCCTGGGCGAGCGCGATCTGGCTTTTGCCATACTGCGCTGGTCGGCGCTGCCCGGCGCCTCTCGCCACCATTGGGGTACGGATCTGGATGTCTACGACGCCGCTGCCATGCCCGCCGGTTACCAATTGCAACTCACCCAAGCGGAAACCCGGGGCGATGGTGTGTTTGCCCCTTTCCATCGCTGGCTGGATAGTGAATTGCAGCGGCCGGAGGCGGTGTTTTATCGCCCCTACCAGCAGGATACCGGCGGCATAGCGCCCGAGCCCTGGCATTTAAGTTATGCCCCCCTGGCCAAAGCCTATGCGCAGCAGATGAGCGAAGCCCTGTTGCGCCATCAACTGGAGCAGACGGATATCCAGTTAAAAACCACCCTACTCGCCCATTTGGGTGAGATATATGCGCGCTTTGTGCGCGTTGATTAAGTCCTGCAACTTCTTCAAGGATTATGACCGTGACAGATTCCCCCGGGGTGCCCGTCAAGCCCATTGCTATCCGCAGTTGGATGCTATTTGACTGGGCTGCCCAGCCTTTTTTTACCGTGATTATCACCTTTATTTTTGGCCCCTATTTTGTCTCGCGCCTGGCGCTGGATCCGGTACAGGGGCAGGCGGCCTGGGGCTATACCATCACCCTCGCGGGCGTGGTGATTGCGCTGTTCGCACCGCTGCTGGGTGCTATTACCGATGCCAGCGGCGCGCGCAAGCCCTGGCTGGCCGGCCTGGCGCTAATCAAGGTCGGCGCCCTGGCATCGCTCTGGTGGGCGGCGCCGGGCAGTGAGCTCTGGCTGCCGATGCTGGCGATTATTGTCGCCACTGTGGCGGCAGAGTTTTCCATAGTGGTCAACGATTCCATGATGCCGCGCCTGCTCAGCCAGGCGGACATAGGCCGGGTTTCCAACCAGGCCTGGGGCCTGGGTTACCTGGGCGGGCTGGTGGTGTTGTTCTGCGTGCTGCTGTTGCTGGCGGCCAACCCCCAAACTGGTAAAACCCTGCTCGGCATAAGCCCGCTGTTTGGCCTGGATCCGGCACAGGGGGAGGATGCGCGCATCACTGGCCCCTTTGCCGGGCTCTGGTATTTGCTGTTCATCCTGCCGCTGTTTATCTGGACGCCGGATAGCCGTGCCGGGCGCCCCCTGGCGCAGGCATTGGCGAAGGGCTTGGCCGAGCTGGCGCAAACCCTGGGTGAGTTGCGCCAGCGGCGGCCGCTGTTGCGCTTTTTACTGGCGCGGATGATCTATCAGGATGGCGTCAACGGCCTGCTCGCCCTGGGTGGCACCTTCGCCGCCGGCATGTTTGGCTGGCAAACCCTGGAGATGGGGCTTTACGGTATTTTGTTGTTGGTCACTGCCATTGGTGGTTGTGTTTACGCCAGCCGCCTGGATAGCCGCCTGGGTTCCAAGCGGGTGGTGCAGTTAAGCCTGGGCTGTTTGCTGGTGGCGACCCTGGGCATTATTTCAACCGGGCCGGGCTTTACCCTGTTTGGCCTGGTGCCCTTGTCGACCGCCGATGCGGGCGGCCCCTTTGCCACGGCGGCAGAGCAGGTGTATATCCTGTTTGGCTTGTTGATCGGCTTGGCTTTTGGCCCGGTGCAGGCCAGCTCGCGCGCCTATCTGGCGCGCAGCCTGGGCGCCGCCGAGGCGGGGCGTTACTTTGGTGTTTATGCCCTGGCGGGGCGTGCCACGGCGTTCCTGGCGCCCCTGAGTGTCGCTACACTGACGCTCTATACCGATTCGGCGCGCCTGGGCATGGCGGCGCTGATTGTCTTTTTGCTGCTGGGCTACTGGGTGTTGCGCGCCTGCCCCTATCCCGCTTTGTCCCAGCCTGTGAACCGCGAGTAAGTTCTATGATTCCCTCTCTCTCTCCGAGCCCGCAGACCGCAATTGATGTTTGGGCGGAAATCCGCGCTGAAGCCAGCCTGGCCAGTGCCGAAGAGCCAGTGCTGGCCAGTTTCTATCACACCACCATCCTCAACCACAGCAGCTTTGCCGCCGCCATCAGCTTCCACCTGGCCAACCAGTTGGATAGCCAGGCGCTGCCGGCCATGTTGTTGCGCGAGGTGTTCGAGCAGGCCATGGCCGCCGACCCGGCCATAGAGCTGGCCATGCGCGCCGATATCCGCGCCCACCGCGAGCGCGATCCCGCCTGTAACCGCTACTGCCTGCCGTTTTTGTTCTTTAAGGGCTACCACGCCCTGCAATCCTGGCGTATTGCCCATTGGCTGTGGCAGCAGGGGCGCAGTTCCCTGGCGCTCTATTTCCAAAACCAGATCTCGCAGATTTTTGATGTGGATATACACCCGGGGGCGCGCATTGGCAGCGGCATTATGATCGACCACGCCACCGGGGTAGTGATTGGCGAAACCACGGTGATTGACGATAACGTCTCCATGCTCCACAGCGTTACCCTGGGCGGCAGTGGCTGTGCCAAAACCGACCGCCACCCCAAAATCCGCCAGGGTGTGCTAATTGGCGTGGGGGCGAAAATCCTGGGCAATATCGAAATAGGCGAGGGTGCCAAGATAGGTGCTGGCAGTGTGGTGCTGGAGCCGGTGGCGCCCCACACCACAGTAGCCGGGGTGCCGGCCAGGCCCATTGGCAGGCCCAAAGGGGATGCCCCCGCGCGGGATATGGACCACCAGCTGACGGATGACCCCAGTATTTAACATAGGGTCGGGGGTCGGGTTTCAGGCGGGGAGCCACACCTCTCGAGACACGCCGTAAATACATCCCTGTAGGCTCGAGGTCGGCATCCATGCCTCGCTCGGTCTCGATAGGTGTGGCTCCCCGCCTGAAACCTTACGATTTACCCCTGCTGGTGGCGGGGCAAATCCAGGTCGTCGCTGCCGTCATCCAGCCAGTTGAGCACAGAGGTGCGGCTTTTGAGCATGGCTTCGTAGTGGGCAATCAGCGGCTGGTTGGGTTTGGGCTGCAACTTCATGGCCGCCAAGCGGTCGGTTAAAAAAGCTATATCCCGCTCTACCTTGTCGCGGTCAATCAGGGCTTCGGCCTTGTGGGGGTTAAGGGGCAGCATGGCGGTCTCCAGGGGTGGTGCTGACTCTGAGTATGGTTGCCCCGGCCTCGGCGCGCCAAGGCGCCACAAGAACAAATGGTTACAAAAACAGCAGTGATTTATTGCCAGGATTCACAGCAGCCAGGCCAGGTGCCAGGGCAGAAAATAATCGGTGCTATTATCCTGCAAGCACATTCAGCGATAAGTGCCAGCTACTGCCCGCTGGCAATGCCAAAGGTTTCCCCTCATGAGCAATAACGAATTCGACATAGTGTTTCGCGGCGACATAGTCATCGGCCACCAGTTGGCCGAGGTCAAACTCAAGCTACAACAGCTGTTCAAGGTCGATGCCGCCAAGGTCGACAGCTTGTTTACTGGCCGCCCTGTGCCGCTCAAGCGCAACCTGGACGAGGCCACTGCCCACAAATACCGCGAGGTGCTGCTCAAAGCCGGCGCCCAGGTGGAAGTTGTACCGGCAGGCAAGTTCAGCGGGGCTCCGGCTGCGCCAGTGCGCCCCCAAACCCCACCGCCCCCGGTTGCCCCAGTGGCACCGGCGGCGGCACCTGTGGCTGCAACCCGGCTGCCAGCGGCGGCCAAAGCCGACTGGTCCCTGGCGCCCACAGGTGCCGATTTGCTCGAGCCAGCGCAGCGCCCCCAGGTAGCACCTGTGCGGGTGGATACCGGGCACCTCAGCTTGCGCCCCCTGGCGGGCAATCTGCTCGATAGCAGCGAAGTTGCCCCCGCCCCCGTTGCCGCCGTGGTGGCACCGGCGCTGGATCTGGCCGAGGTCGGCGCCGACCTGGTGCGCGCCGAGGAAAAGCTGCAACTGCCCCTGGTGGAAATCGAACTGGAAGATTGGGATATAGCCCCCGCCGGCACAGATCTGCTCAGCGACGACGAGCGGCCGCTGGTGGTGCCTGTGGCCCTGGCCAACAGCGATTTCGACCTGGCGCCAGCCGGCAGCGACCTGGGGCAGCTCAAACCCCGGGTGCAGCCAGTCAACCCGGACACCAGCGCCCTTAAATTGGTCGATAAGGGTTAAAGCCTGGTCGATAACGGCCAAGCCATCAGGCGCGGCGACTGGCCGCGCAAACATTTTTCCCTTTAGGTTTCAGTAAGGAGTCTGTATGAAACTGCTCATCAAAATTATCCTGGGCTTGGTGGCGCTAATAGCGCTGGCGGTGGTGGCCTTAATCACCCTGGTGAGCCCCAACCAATTCAAACCCCATATCGAAAAAGCCGCCCTGGAACAGGGGGTTGCCCTGCAGATGGGCGACCTGGGCTGGGCTTTTTGGCCGAGCCTGGGGGTCAGCCTGAACGATATTAAAGTCGCCTCCCAGGCGCAGCCGGATAAACCCATTGCCGAGCTGGATAGCGCCAGTTTGATGCTGGCCTTAATGCCGCTGTTGAGCGGCCAATTCCAGGTGGACCATGTGCGTGTCGAGGGCGCCAATATCCATTTAGCCGTGGATAAAAATGGCCGGGGCAATTGGCAGGCGTTTAGCGGCAAGCCGGCAGAGCAAGCGGCACCGGCAGAGGTGAAGGCAAAGGCGGAGTTGGATTTGCAGGTGAACCACATCAGCCTCAGCAACAGCGCCCTGGATTACCGCGATGAACAAACTGGCCAGCAGATCAGCCTGCGCGATGTGAACATCAGCCTCACCGGGGTTAATACCCAGGGCCAGCCTTTCGATACCCAACTCAGTTGGCTGCTGGAATTGGCCCAGGCCAATGCCGCCCCGTTGCAACTCAAAGGCGCCCTCAACCAGCGCATCAGCCTGGATAAGGATTTTAATAACCTGCAACTCAGCGACGGCAAACTGGCGCTGACCCTCAACCAAAAAGGCGCGGCAGATATAGCCCTGGGCTACGATCTGGCCGTGAAAGATTTACAGGGCAAACCCAGCTACCAGGGGCAAATCCACCTACAGCCGCTCAACCTGCGCCAATTGCTGGCAGCGCTGGGTACAGAGCTGGATACCGCCAATAGCGATGCGTTAAAAAGTGTTGAGTTTCGCAGCGCCCTGGCGGGCGACAACCAACAGCTGGCGCTCAAGGATATGCAGTTGGCCCTGGATAAAACCCGCTTTAACGGCGACCTGGCTGTGACGGATTTAGCCAAGGCGGCCATCAAACTCAAGCTCAAAGGCGACAGCATTAATGTCGACGATTATTTGCCGCCGCCCAGCGCTGAGCCAGCTGCCGAACAGCCAGTGGTAGCGGGCGAGGATACCCCCTTGCCTTTGGAGGCGCTGCGCGGCCTTAACCTGGATGCCAATCTGGCGTTGGATAGCATGCGCCTGAAAAAAATGGCGCTGCAAAATATCGAATTAAAGGTGAAGGCAAACAATGGCTTGATCCAGCAGCAACTCAACGCCAAGGCCTATCAGGGCGATATTCAATTTAACAGCCGCACCGATGCCCGCGGCGATCAGGCTGCACTTAAGTTTGACGGCGGTGTACAGGGTTTTGAACTGGCGCCCCTGATGCAGGATTTGGAAATGAGCGAACAGCTCGGCCTGAGCGGCGCCATCCAGGCCAACACCCAGGGCACCAGCCAGGGGGCCAGCGTTAACCAGTTGCTGGCGGGCATGGATTCCACTGCGAATTTTTCCGGCGCCCAGGTGCGTTTGTCGCCCTTGAATATCGAACAAAAATTTTGTGAGCTGGTGAACCTGCTCACCCAAAATAGCGAAACCGTGAATTGGGATAGCTTTACCGAAATGCGCCAACTCAACGGCAATATTGTGTGGCGCGACCAGGTGATCAACCTGCAAAGTTTTAACGCGGGCGTATCGCAGCTGCTGCTCACCAGCACCGGCAAAATCAACCTGGCCAGCGACAAATACGAATTTAAATTGCCGATCAAACTGGCCGAGGCCAGCGCTGCTGCCAGCCTCAAGGGTTGCAGCCTCACCACCACCAATTACTGGGTGGATCGCGGCCTGTCGCTGCTGCGCTGCAAAGGCTCCTTTGGCGCTATAGATCCCCTGAAGGATTGCGGTTTCGATAAAAGCGCCCTGGGCGACTTAACCAAGGATTTTGCCGAGTACAAACTGCGTGAAAAACACGGCGCTAAAATCGATGCGGCTGAGCAAAAAGCCAAGGAGAAAAAGCAGGAGCTGATCGACAAGGCCGGCGAAAAAATTGGCGGGGAGGCGGGTAAAGAGCTGCTGGGTAATTTGTTGAAGAAAAAGAAAACCAGTGAGTCTTCATCGTCAGCTGCAAGCAGTGCCGCAGCTGAGTAGTTTCACTAAGCGAATAGTTGCTAAACGAAAGTTGTACTAAACGAGAGTTCCACTAAGCACTATGCCCGGGCAACCCGGGCATAGTGTTGTTTATGCAGTAAGTATTGGGGCCAGCTTTACAGGCTGCTGCCGCGCCGCGCAATTAATTCACTTTCAATGGTTTTCATCTGCTGGTCATCCAGCGGGTAGCAGGCTACCAACACTGTGCCCAGAATACCAATCAGCACCGGTATTCCCGTCATTAACAGCACCATGCCATCCACAGCGCCGCTAATAGCCTCGGGCACCTTGGCGTCGTAACCGTAAAGGGTCAGCACTATCAGCACCAGGGCGCCGGCAAAGCCGTGGCCGGTTTTATTGATAAAAGTGCCCGCAGAATAAATTAGGCCGGTGGCGCGGCGGCCGTTTTTCCATTCGGAATAATCCACCGTATCGCCCAGCATGCTAAAGAAGAGCACCGGCATCATGCCGGCAAAAAATTCGCCGATAGTGGCCAGCGTTAACATCAGGGTCACTTGTTCTGGTGCGACAAAATAAATCGCCCCGTTGAATACCGATCCCAACATAAACGCTGCCGCCATAAGGCTGCGCTTATTGAAGCGTTTGGTAAGGGCGCCTGTGGCTATGGCGGCGGCCAGTGAGGCCAGCAGGGTA